>CAIQIC010000224.1 GCA_903871765.1 uncultured Lentisphaerota bacterium | reverse complement strand
TGTTGCTCGCTTCGCCAGCCGGCTTCCAGCCGCCGCAGGGTGGCCACATCGGCGGCGCGGCGCTGGATGCGGTACAGGTCGGCGGACAGGGTGGCGAGCGAATGGGCCGAGAACAGCAAGCCAACCGCCAGCGCCGCCAGGGCGGCGCCCGCCAGCCAGCGGAAAGCATCCGGCGCCGGCGCGGGCGGTACGGCTTCGGGCCCGGGCGCCAGGGAAGGGTTGCGGCCGGGTGCGCTCATGGCTTGCGGCTCCCTTGCAGGGTAAAGCGGATGATTTCATCGGCCCCCGCTTCTTCGCGGGACAGCTCGACGGTATAGCCGAGGCCGCGCAGGCTGGCGGCGAGCGGATCGCAGCGGTTCCAGTCGCTGGTGGCGCCGCGCAGGATGAGCGCCTTGCCGTCGTGGGTGAGGGTGTCCAGCGTCAGGCGGTGCTGGCGCGCGACGGCGAGCGTCTCGGCCAGGTCGCGGCTCAACGTGGGCCGGAACGCGGCGCGGAACGGCTGGGTTTCCGCGGCCTGTTTTTTCAACGCGCGCTGGACGGTGAGGACTTCCTGGCCGGGCGGCACGTGGGCGGTCTGGGCGAGCTGCCGGGCCAGCGCCGCCAGCTCGGCCTGGGTTTGTGCCTCGCGCCGGCCGCACCAGACGTGCCAGCCGGCGTTCAATCCGCACAGCAGCAGGCCGGCGCCCAGGACCGCCAACGCCGCCTGGCGGCGGCGGCGGGCGCGCTGCTGCCGGATCGCTGTGTGGGTCAGCTCGGTGCACCGCAGGTTGCAAGGCAGAGCGCCGGGCCGCATCTGGCGGGCCGCAGCGGCACGGGCCAGAAACGTCGCCGGATCGTCCACCATCGTAAACGCGATGGTGCCGGAGATACCGAGCGCCGCCTGCAAGTCCGCCAGCAGGTCCGCGCGCACGGCGCCGGGTCCGGTCCACAGCCATTGGATGGCGCGCGCGGCGCCAGCTTCCGGTTGCGCGGCGCGCAGAATCTGTTGAACGCGGCTGGTCCACTGACGCCGCGCCGGCGCCTCGGCCGCGCCGAGCTCGTCCGCCCCGAGCCGAATGCCGTGCATACCGGGCAGGTTGCCGCCGTCCCCCGTCACGAGCGCCGTGCGGGCGGCGCCGAGGTGCGCCACCACGCGCAACGCCGGCGGTTCCAGCGGCAACTCCGCCAGGCTGTGTGTCCACAGGGCGAGCCCCTCGTGGTCGAGTGCCACCGGGTCCAGGCCGAGCGCGCGGAATCGGTCGAGCTGCCCGACGATGACATCGCGCCGCGCGGCGACCGCCAGCGCGCGCACCCGGCCGGCGGCGTCCAGACGGACGGCCGGAAACTGGTACAGGCAGGCTTCCAGCGGAAAGGGCAGTTGGACGTCGAGGAGCGACGGCAGCACCTTGCGCGCCTTGACAGCCGAACGGAGCGGCGTCTCCAGCCAGCGGGCAAAACCGTCCGACGCGGGCAGCAGGGCGGCCAGCGTGGCCCGGCCCTGGGCGATATCGCGGCGCACGTCTGCCGCGCAGGTGGCCAACCGGGGCTCGCCGGGTGCGGCGGGCCCCTGGAACAGGGTGGTGACGCGCCGGCCGCGGCCGGCGGCTTCGACCTTGACCAGCGTCAGGTGTCCACCGTCCAGATCCGCGCCATAGGCCACGCGCCGCCGGAGTATGGGGATGTCAACCACGGGGGATATCCCGGAAGATCCATTGCACGATGTCAAGCCCACCTTGGTCGCCGCACCGGACCAGCACCTGGATCCGCTCGGTTTGCCCCCGGCTGGCGGCCTCGGCCTCGATCCGGAAATACAGGCTTTTGACGTCGAGGTAGCGCGACAGCACCTCCCGCATCCGGGGCTCGACCAGCCGTTCCGCCGCCCGCAGGGAGCGGATCGGGCCGCCTTCGCGCAGCGCGAGGAGCGCCTGGACGGCGGCGCCGCGTTCCAGGCCGAGCACGCCCAGCAACACGGCGCGGCCAGCGGTGTTGACGTTGACGCGCGCCGGCTGCTGTCGTGGCGCCGGAATGACGGTAAAACAATCCAGCGGCTCGGCGAGGCCGGGGGTCAGCGCGTTGCGTTCGCGCCGGGCGAACAAGCCGCGGTTGAACCCGCGGACCCAAAGCAGTTCGTTCCAGGCATACAGCGGGCGCTTGGCGGCCTTGTACGGGGGCTGCAGTTGCTGGTAGTAGGGCGTTTGCGCCAGGCCCGGCGTGGTGGCGTTGACCCAGTCGCTGAGTGCTTCGACCTTTTCGATGGGCGCGAAATCGCCGCAGAGCGTCAGGATGTCCAGGGCCATGTCCGCCGCCGAGCGGACCGCGGGCCCGGTGACCGGGAGGGACAGGTTGTTCCAGTCGAAGAAGCGGTTTTCGTCGAGCATGTTGACGCGGACCACGACGCCGGCGGGATTGGTGACGATCTGCGGGACGGCCCAGGCCTCGCGCAGATGATCTGCCAGTCGGTCGTCATCTTCGGCCAGCCGCTGGAGCGCCGCCTGCACGCCGGCGGCGGCCGCCTGATGCAGGCGCATCCGCAGCAGTGCGCGCTCAGCGCGCAGCACCTGGTGCCGGGCGGTCAGTTGGATGTGCACCACAAGCCCCGCCAGTCCGCCCAGCAGGATCAGCAGCAGGATCAGCGCGGAACCGTCCCGGCGCGTGACGCGCTGGTGGACGTCCCGGCGCACATCCATGGGAGGCGCCTCGGTCAACGCCGGCTTGAAATAGGACTGCCGGGTGTGCCGGAACAGGCGCGGCCGGATCCATTCCGAAAACCACCACAGGGCCAGCAGGAGCATCCCCGCGGTGAGAAAGGCCAGGCTGAGCCGACGTTGGTGTCCGGCCGACGCCGGCACGGCGAAAAAACTGATGGCGATAAACAGCACGCTGACAACGACACACAGCACGCTCAAGATCAGCATGACCCGCGCCAGCTTTTTGAACTCCCGGCGGCGCCGGCTGTTGCGGTGGTCGTTGCGCGCTGGGGTATCTGGCTGGCCCCGGAAAAACATGTGGGTGACTATGCCGAAAAAAGGAACCGGGCGCGATAAAAAATTGCGCCCGGGAACGCGCCCCGCCGGTTATTCGCCATAGCGGGTGCGATCGGTGAGAAACAGTTGATCCATGTTGTTCAACGGGAAACCCTGGTTGAGCGCGAAGTCGGACGGAATGCGCCCTTCGAGCAGGGGGAACCAGCTCCGATAAGGGCCGGTGAGCAACTGGCGGACATACGGTTTGTCGCGGGTGAGCGTGGTGAAATAGAGGCCGGAGATGCGCTTGGTCGAGTCGTTGATCTCGTAATAATCTTCCAGGGTGGCCGGTAGGAAGAGGGAGGAACGCTGGCCGTACCAGGCGGTGGCCCAGGGCATGTCAGTGCACATCAGCTCGTTGGTTTTCAGGATCAAGCTGACGTGTTTGACAAAGGGCGGGTGGTACGGCGGATAGGGCGGTTCCTCGCGCGGCGGCAGCAACGTCAAAATCAGCGGCAGCGCGCCCAGGAACAGGAACAGGCCGATGGCGCCCCGGTGCAATATCCGGTAGGTCAGATGCAGCCGGTGCAGCAGGACCAGGAAAAAAGCCAGCCCATACAGGATGGCCAGGGGCCAGAAAACGGCGATCGAGCGCCACGTGGTCTCGCCGTACAGCGGCGCGATCAGCAGCAACTGCAGCAGCGCCAAGCTCAGGCACCAGCGGAAGAGGTTGACCACGGGCCGGCTGAACTGGAAGAAAAACGAGGTCAGGAAGAAGCAAACAAACAGACCCTCCCCGATGGTGCGCAACGGCTGCGTGTAAAAGGCGGCAAAATTGACGAGCCACTTGATCTCGAGCGCATTGAAAACGCGCCCGGCCTGCAGAACGGGCGCGATGGAGCGCTCGAAGGCTTCGCCATCGAACAGCCGGGTGTTGTTCAGCGCCAGGTAGGGCGCCAGGCCGAAGATCCCGCCGCTGACAAGGATGTTGCGCATCAGCCACGGCGTGATGGCGGCGAGATACAGTCCGACAAACACCGCGGCCCACGTCCAGCCGCGCTCCCGGCGCATGGCGAAGCCGATGAACAGCGCGAGCGGCGGCACCAGCAACGCCGTGATATAGCGCGTGTAAAACCCGGCCGTGACCGCGAGCAGGGCCAGGAGATAAAACACCATCCACCGGCGGAGGGGCGCGCCTTCCTGCCAGCGCTCCACGGCGATGAGGGCGAAATACCAGGCCGCCACCGACAGCAGCACTGTCAGCGAAAGATTCAGGCCGGAGATGCTGAGCTGCCAGACCGAGGCGCTCAGGAAAAACGCCGTGGCGGCCAGCAGCCCGTGGTGCCAGTCGAACAAGCGCCGGCCCAACAGAAGCACCAGCAGGCCGGTCAGCAGCGTACAGGAGTGCCCCAACGGCACGATGACCCACTGTTCCGGTCTGAACACACCGGAGATGGTGGGGTTGTCGAAGGACTTCCGCGTGACCGGCGCGGAAAAGCCCAGGGCCAGCAGGGCCGGATACAATGGCGGGTGGACAATGTCCGGATGCGCCTCCATTTGCGGGTTGTGCTGCCGCGAGTGCTCGATCAGATACCACATCGACGCCGGCCGGATGCACTGCGTCTGCAGGTGGTGAGTCTGCATCAGGTTGCGCCCCAGTTGGGCGTAATCCATGGCCTCCGCTTCCTTCAGGCCCTTGAAATGGGTGGCGGTGAACAGCAACATCACCGCGATCAGGCCGAGGATACACAAGCCGCCCTGGATCAGGCGCAAGCCGACGCCCACTTCCACGTTGTACACCAACTCCTGAACGCGCGCTGAAAACGGCTTATGATCCATGGCCCTGTTTGTCCTGTGCACACCTGAAAAAAACCGCTGGCTACGAGCATAAAGGCATCCGCCCCCCGCTGCAATGCTGAAATGACGAAAGGTCAGGCTGGGCTTGGAAATGCCGCGCCGGCGGGTTAAAGTATAAAAAAGTTTGGTTATCCGCCGGGCAAAGGAGAGCCGTCTATGACCGTTCGCACCAGATTCGCGCCGAGCCCGACCGGGCAGGTGCACATCGGCAACATCCGCGCGGCCATTTACAACTGGCTGTTTGCCCGCCACACCGGTGGAAAGTTTCTGCTGCGCATTGAGGATACCGACCGCGCGCGCTCCACGCCGGCGGCGCTGCAGACGGTGCTCGACGCCCTGGCCTGGCTGGACCTGCAGCCCGACGAGCCGCCGCTGTACCAGTCCACCCGGACCGCGGCCCACCTCGCCGCCGCCGAGGAGCTGCTGCGCCGGGGGTGCGCCTACCGGACGGACAAGGGGGGCACCGGCCAGGGCGAGTGCGTGCTCTTCCGCATGCCCGGTACGGACCTGAGCTTCCACGACGAGATCAAGGGCGACCTGGTCAAGCAAGCTGCCGACCTGCCGGACTTCGTCATCGTCCGCTCCGACAGCACGCCGGTGTTTCACCTCGCCAACGTCGTGGACGACATCGCCATGCAGGTCACGCACGTGATCCGCGGCGACGACCACGTGGCGAACACCTTCCGGCACATCGCGCTGTTCCGGGCCCTGGGCGCCCCCGTGCCGAAGTACGCGCACCTGCCGATGATCGTCAATGCGCAGGGCAAGCCGTACAGCAAGCGCGACGGCGCGGCCTACGTGGGCGACTTCCGCGCGCAGGGCTACCTGCCCGCGGCACTGCTCAATTACCTGGCCCTGCTCGGCTGGTCGCCCGGCGACGACCGCGAAGTGCTGAGCCGCGCGGAATTGATCCGGCTGTTCACGCTCGCGCGCGTGCAGTCCTCGCCCGCGCAGATGGACCCGGTCAAGCTGCAATGGATGAACGGCGAATACATGCGGGCCCTGCCGCCCGCGGCGCGCGCGGCCGGCTGCCGCGATGTGCTGCAAGCCCGCGGCTTGTGGAACGACGCGCTGCCCGCCGAGTATCTCGGCCGCGTGCTGGACGTCCTGCAGGAACGCGTCAAGCTGTTCACCGATATTGCCACCGCCGCCTATTTCTTCACCGAAGACTATCCCTACGACGAGGCGGTGGTGCAAAAGCGGCTGCGCGCGCCCGGCGCGTTGGAGCGCCTCGCCGCCGCGCGCTCCGCCTATGCCGCCCTGACCGATTTCTCCGCCCGCTCGACCGAGCAGGCGCTGCGCGACCTGGCCGCCGCGCGCGGCGCCAGTTTCGGCGACTGGGTGCATCCCGTGCGCGTGGCGGTCTCCGGCACCGCCATCGGCCCGAGCCTGTTCCATCTGCTGGAAGTCCTCGGCCGGCACCGCGTCCTGCAGCGCCTGGACAAAACCCTGGCGCGGTTCACCGCCTGAGCTTGGCTCACCGGCCGCGCAGGGCGGCGGGCTCGATCAACGACGGCGTTTTACTCTCGGGGCCAAAATCAATGCCGAACACGACAAACGACTCAACCTTGGGCGCATCGTGCGAAAGGCCAAATAGCGGGATGATGTCGAGGTGCGTATTGCGCGTCGGCCGCCATTGCAGACTCGGACCGATGCCGAAGCTCTTGTCCGGATTGGCGCGTTCGCCCTGATCGCTCTCCTGCGAATATTCCCACTCGTAGCCGATGCTGAGTTTCTGATCAATCAGCGTGTAGCTGGCCGCCTGGGCGATCTCGATTTCGAGATGTTTGGTGCCGCCGGTTTGCTCCTCGCGGGAAATGTTGAAACCCCAGTGGAGGTCCTGCCCGAGTTGACCGCCGAGCAACAGTTTGATCTCCACTTCGTCCGATTCGTCGAAGTTGTAGGTGTATTCACCGTAGAGCGTCGGATTGAGCGGAATCTTGCCCCAGTCAGCCAGCGCGTAACGCAGTTCGATGGAAGCGAATTCATTCTTCGTGGCATGTTCATCATTTTCGGTGCCCCAGCCGTGATAAACATCCAGTTGGAAACGGTGCGGCAGCCCGATCTCCAGTTCCTCCTCGAACCGTTGCGCGTTGGAACCGTCCTTGAACCACTTGCCGCGCCACCAACCTTCGAGACTGAAATCCCCCGGCTGTTCCTGCAGATAGACGCGTGTGGTGGGAAAACGCCGTTGCGTGGTCCACTCCGGTTGCTCATAGGGTCCGACCGCCTGCGCCTCGTGCAGCGGTGCCGCGCGGACCTCGATCACCGGCAGGGACGAGGTGGCGGGCGCGTTGGTCTGCGCGGCGGCCGTCCAACTCAACAGCCCGGTCCCCAACAGCGCCGCGGCGCGGATGACGTTATTCTTGGACTTCATGTGAATGCTCCTTGGTTGATTTTGATCATGAAGCGCCGCCGGACGGGAAAAGGTTCAGCAGGTTATTCGCGCGCGCGGTTTTTTTCGGATTGCACCTGCGCCGCGCCCCATGCCACAAAGACGCGGTGGACGTCCCATTCAACCTGTCCGAGGCGGATGACTTCGCGCTGATGGCGGCGGTCCAGGCGGGCCGGCGCGACGCGTTCGCGCTGCTCATCGGCCGGCATCAAACGAAGCTGGTGAACTTTTTCCGGCGCCTGGGCGCTTATCACGAGGCAGAAGATTTGACGCAGGAAACGCTGCTCCGGCTCTTTCGCTACCGCCACAAGTACCGGCCGACGGCAAAGTTTACGACGTTTCTGTACACGCTGGCGCGGCATGTGTGGGCGGATCATCTGCGGCAGTTGCGCAAACGCGAGCGCATCGCCGAGCGGGGGGCCGCGGAGCAGCCGGCGAGCGATGAGCGGACGCAGCATCAGGCCCGCGCCCGGTTGGATGCGCAGGCGGCGCTGGAGCAGTTGCCGGAGAAGTTGCGGAGCGTGGTGGTGCTGAGCTTGTATCAGCGTTTGCGCTATGCAGATATCGCGGCGGTCCTGGACGTGCCGGTGGGCACGGTCAAGTCCCGCATGTTTTTGGCCCTGAACCGATTGAGGACATATTTTGAAACCAAAACCTGACCGACGATTCGTGCCGGAAGCGCCGGCCCCCCGCACAGGCGGGGGAGCGGCGGTTCCGTTGAGCGGCGATGACTGCGCCTGGCAGGCGGAACTGCTGTCCTATCTGCAGGGCGAACTGACGGCGGCGGACCAGGCGCGCCTGGAGGCGCATGTGTCCGGCTGTGCCGGCTGCGCGGCCGGGCTGGAGGCCTTCCGCGGGACATTGCAGAACATGGAGCTGCTGGCCGTCGAGACGCCCGCGCTGGATCTGGCTCCGGCCATTCTGGCTCGACTGGCGGAGGATGACGCCCGCGCCGCGCATGGCTCGGACCATGGTTTTTTGTTCCGGGCTGCCGCCGTTTTGGTGGGCCTGCTGGTCACCGGTGCCCTGGGCGGACTGTGGCTGGCCGGGCGCGTGCCGGGAGCCCAGGCCCGCTTGCCGGCCGGCCATCCGGGACTGACGGTGCCGCCGGGGGCGGCACAAGACGTGCCGGCGGCTGCGCTCCCGGCGGATGATTCCATGGCCATCCGCCAGGCGCTGGTCTGGCTCGAGTCCGCCCAGGAGCCCGCGGGCTGCTGGGACGCCGCCCGCTGGGGCGCGCAGCCGGAATACACCGTCGGCGTCACGGCCCTGGCGCTGCTGGCCCTGGGCGCCGACCAGCCCGCCACCCTGGACAGTCCGCGGGCCGTCATCCTGCGCCGCGGCTTGGACTACCTGGTGCGCCAGCAGAACGCGCGCGGCCAGTTCGGGCCTGACGGCTCCGGCACCATGTACAACCAGAGCATGGCGACGTTGGCGCTGCTCGAAGCCTGGGCGCGCCAACCGGAGGCGGTCTGGCACGCCGCGGCCGGCCGCGGCCTGGCCTTCATCCGCGCCGAGCAGCGTGCCGCCGGCGGCTGGGGCTATGCGCGGGGGCTGCGGGACGCCGTGAACGCCTCGGTGACGGTCTGGCAACTCCAGGCACTCACCCGCGCGGGCGAGCTTGGTTTTGCCGAC
>CAIQIC010000223.1 GCA_903871765.1 uncultured Lentisphaerota bacterium | reverse complement strand
TGCATTTCCATCTTTTTGATATCGGTGATGTCGCTGAAGACCAGCAAGGCGCCCAGCAACTTGCCGGTATGGCCTTTGAACAGCGCGCCCCCGGCACGGATGGTCACCATTTCTTCACCGTGCATCAGCACCAGTTCGGCGTTGCGGAGCGGCGTATCACGCGCCAGCAGGGTGGCCAGCGTCTGGGCCAGCGGCGGGGGCAGCGTTTGGTAAGACTGATGCAACACCGCGCCGGGCGACAGGCGGGTCACCCGCTGCGCCTCGCGGTTAAACACGCTCACCAAGCCTGCGGTGTTCACGGCGATCACGCCGCTGACCAGATGATCGAGCAGGATGTCGTTGTAAATTTTGCCGTCCTGCACCTCCGTGTAGAGCCGGGCATTCTCCAGCGCGACCGCCAGTTGATTGCAGAGCAACTGCAGCGCATTCTGCTCCACCGCGCCATAGATGCGGCCGGAGAGCTGCGGTCCCAACAACAGCACGGCCTCCAACACGTCCTTGGATTTGACCCCCACCGCCACGGTGCTGCCCATCTGCCGCATTTGTTGCATCACGTCGCGCCACTGCTCCACCGCGCGCGCGCGTTGAATGACATCCATGACCAAGGGCTCATTTTGCGCTTTTAATTTCCGGATGAGCGGCGCCTGCGCGTCGAGCACCAGCGCAGCGGCGTGGTCGGCCGACGCGGATGGTTGCACGAAGCGGCCGGCTTCCTCGATGAGCAGGACGACACGATCCGTGCCTATGGCCTCGGACACGAGCTTCGAGAAACGGGTTAGGAGATCGTCCATGGTGGTCACCGCCTGGAGCAGTACGCCGGCCTTCTGAATGGTACGGCCTACATCCGTAGCCCCCGGATTGATGAACAGCCGGTCGGCAAACCGCTGCATCAGCCCATGCGCCGGTATCAAAGAAAAAGCTACCACCAGCGTCGCCAGTATATGAGGGATGATGTCATAAGGCGACGACAGGCGGCAGCGGATGACATCGGCCGGATACCAAGCCGCCAGATAAATCGCCACGAGATAACCGGTCAACAAGGCATAAGCCACCGCGCGCCGTATGACGGTTGCCACCTCCAGGATGCGCCGGGTGGCAATGCCATAGGCAATGATCGCGGTGAGGGTTATAATGCTGGTGGCATTCGCCACAGGAACATAGCGGGAGGTATGCGTCAACAAGGCGAGCAATGGGCTGAAGACCGTGCCGATAAGCAGCGCGGTGGACGAGCCCAAAATGACAAACTCCAACTCGGCGCGTTGCGCGCCACGCAGCTGCTTCCAATCGCGCACAAACATGCTGATCAGTGAAATCACCGAGAACAGAAAATAAAGCGTATAAACAAGAAAGGCGGGGCCATATTCCGGTTCCGCAATCTGGGTGGCGTCGGGGATCCGCATCGCTGGCAAGAAATAGGGCGTCAGGCAAATCAGGGCGATCAAGAGATTCAACAGAAACAATGGACGGCCGCGACGCAGCAGCGCTGGGGCGCTTTCATTGCTGTACTTGATGGCCATCCGGAGTAATTGCAAGCAGGTGGGGATCAATGCGGCGAATATGGACGCGCACCGAATGGTCCACAATGCTACGCTCTCATTATGCGTATACAGCGTAATCCAGTTATTGCCAAGCCACACAAATATGCACAGGGAAAGGCCTGTATAAAGCTGATTGGCGGCACGACGGGGGTTATTGAGGCCTACGCCTATGCCGAGGACGGCATCAAAAAACAATGACACAAAGACGAATAGTTCGAAGGGTGTCATAGGCGTGTGATCTTTTTCACCACCAAGGAGCTATTGATACAGCCAATGCCGTGAGCATTGATCAGCGCACAAGTGACGTTGGCCCGGCGGGCGCGTGCGGGCACGTAATCCAAATCGCAGAGCGGGTCGGGCGTCTCATAATTTGCGGTCGGCGGAATGATACTGTTGCGAAAGGTCAGTGCACAGGCGACAACCTGGAGTGCTCCAGCCGCCGCCAGCGGATTACCCGTGACCCCTTTAATGGAACTCACCGGCAGGCGATAGGCGCGCGCGTTGAAGATCCTTTTGACCGCGTCCGTTTCGACGCGATCAATGACCACATCGCTGGGCCCATGCGCGGATATGTAATCAATCTCGCCGGGCGCCGTGCCGGCATTGGCCAAGGACTGCTGCATGGTCAATAACAAACCCGATCCGTACTCCGCCGTGGAATCGCGTGCGGTTCCATAGCCAAGAATCTCCAGGTAGGGCTGACACCCGCGCGCCACGGCATGGTCCCAACTTTCCAGCACCACCATGCCGCAGCCTTCGGCCAGGACGCCGCCATCCCGGTGCAGATCAAAAGGACGGCTGGCCTTCGCGGGATCTGCGTTATGCAGCGAGAGCATTCTGGCGGCACAAAAGCCCGACATGAGGCTGGTTTCAATCGGGGCATCACTACCGCCAGCCAGCGCTATCTCCACGATCCCGGCCCGGATCAATTCGGCCGCTTCTGCTATGGCGTCCAGTCCGCCCGTACAACTGTTGGACAGCGTGTCAATCCGCGCGGGCACCTCCAGGAGGTCCGCGATGGTGCTGGCCGCAGCGATATGAATACAGCCGACCACGGTCGGCAACATGGTATTCATCCCCTTGGCAACGATACGGCGAATTTGGCGCTCAATGAAATCAAACCCTCCCATGCTGATGCCGATCTCAATCTGAATGGGGGCGGCTTGACGTAACGCGGCCTGATCCAGACCGGCATCCTCCAGCGCCAGACGTGTCGCGGCGACCGCCAACTGAACATTTCGACTCAGCCGTTTGGCCTTGAAACGGCCATTCAAATATTTTCCCGGTTGAAAGTCCTTGACCTCACCCGCAATGCGACAGGGCAGTTCGCTGACATCACACAGGGTAATGGGACCAATGCCGCTTCGTCCGGCGACCAACGATGACCAGAATTCGTCCTTGCCGATGCCATTCGCCGCCAGCACCCCGATCCCGGTAATGACCGCGCGTTTTTGTTGGCGGGCTTTTAGCATGATCGAACCCCCGGCATGCGAGCGTTGCAGGTCAAGCAAGTGCGGGTCATGAACAATTTTTCAACCGCTTAACCTATAATCACTTGCATCCGAGCTTCCACGCCTTTCGTTGGCGAACATTGAAGCAAAAGGTCGTGAGGCTTGCAAATGAAAAAGGCGCCATTATCATTGATCCGCAACAGGCAATTTGTTCTTGACAGCGGGGGAAAAGAATCTTAATTTTTTTACATAATTTTGTGGTAATCATGTATTTTCAGCCGAATCATGCCAAAGGCCGCCTGTCGGATCGAGTCGTGGTGGAATCGTCACCAGGGCAGCAACCCACCCCCCCAGGAGAATCGCATGCAGAAATACAGCCCGTCGTGGTCGTGCCGTCGCTGCGCTTTCGCCGTCGTCTTGGCCGTTGCGCTGGGTGAGCCGCTGGCCGATCCGGCCGGCGCGGAAGGTTTCCGCAATCCGCCGGCGGGCGCCGCCGCGTTGGGCCGCGCGGGCGGCAAGATCGCGCTGGCCGATGACGCCGCCGCCATTGAGCATAATCCGGCCAACCTGGTCAACCTGACCAACGCACAAGTACAGGTCTCGCTGACCGCGGCCCGCAGCGAAGTAAAATTCACTTCCGGCCTGACGGGCCTCACGGACAAGACAGAAGACCCCTGGAAACTCCTGCCCGACGTGTTTGCGTCCATGCCATTGCAGGGCAACAAGGTTGCGCTCGGCCTCGGCATCACCACGCCGTACGGCCAGTCCACGGAGTGGAGCAAGACAGGCCAGTTCCGTTATACCGCGCCGTATTTTTCCGAATTACGGCTGATGAACGTCAACCCGACGCTGGCGGTCAGACTGTCCGACACAGTCTCGGTGGGCGTCGGCGCCGACATCTACGTTTCCGACATTGACCTGCGTCAGAATCTGCCATGGTCGCAGGTAACCGGCCAGCCGGCGCCGGACGGCTTGGTCAAGATGCAGGGCAGCGGCACAGGCCTCGGCTATAACGCGGCCCTGACCTGGCAGGTCACGGAACAGCAACGGCTGGCGCTGACGTACCGGTCATCGGTCACAGTGAAGTACAGTGGCCACTTCGCGGCGGACAACGTGCCCAACGTCGTCCAAATGCTGGTGGCGCCGCGCACCGACTTCAACACCGAGATCGCCTTCCCCGCCACCACGGCACTGGGCTACAGCATCCAAGCCACCGATAAACTTAAACTCGAAGCGGACGTGGAATGGATTCAGTTTAGCCGCTATGACACGCTGGATATCGACGCCTCCGCCGACAACCCGCTGCTGCATTCGAAGGGAGACCCCACCTCGCCGGTTGCACCGCTAAGCATTCCGCAAGACTGGAAGAACAGTTGGACGTTGGGGGTAGGCGCGGAGTATCAACTCCTGCCCGGCCTCGCACTCCGGGCCGGTTACATCTTCATCCAAACGCCCATTCCGGACTCGACGCTGGCGCCCACCCTGCCGGATGCCCATCGTCACGTGGTGAGCGTGGGACTGGGCTTCCAACATGAACGCCATGCCTTGGATGTCGCTCTCGTGCAAAGCTTCTTCCGCGACCGCGAGATCACAAATAACCAGAACCCCGTTTACAACGGCACCTACGAGCTCGCCGCGCAGATCGTTGCGGGCTCCTATAGCTTTTCTTTTTAAGGAGTGGCCATGGCTGACGAACGCGCGCGCGGAACCGTGCTGATCATTGATGACGAGCTCGGCCCGCGCGAAAGCTTGCGGATGGTGCTGAAGAACGACTACCAGGTCTGGTGCGCGGACACGGTGGACGCAGGGTTGCAGTTGTTGCGCGCGCATCAGCCGGACGTCATCATCATGGATATTCGCATGCCGCACAAGGACGGCATCGAAGGTTTGAGCGAGATCCGCACGCTTGATTCGCTGGTCTCCGTCATCATGCTCACCGGCTACGGCGCGCTGGAGACCGCGCGGGAAGCCATTCGCCACGGCGCCAACGATTATTTGAGCAAGCCGTTCGACGCCCACGAGATTCAGGAGATCGTTAAGCGGCACGTGCAGCGCACGCGCGTGGAGCGCCGCCGCCAGCAGTCCGAGGAGGAACTCCGGCACATCGTCGAGCAACTCGGCGCCGATCTGGCCCAAAAGGAACGCATGGCGGCGATCGGACAAAAGTCCGCCGAATTTGTCCACGACCTGCGCAATCCGCTCACCGCCGTGCTGGGCTATGTGGAATTGCTCGCGGAAGACCTCAAGCAGTCCAAGGAAAAACTGGCCGAGCGCTGGGCCGACACGGCGGAATACCTGGAGATCATCGAGCGGAATGTCGCCCGCTGCCGCGAACTCAGCGAGATGTGGCTGAGCCTCGGCAAGAAGGAGGTCGGACAGTTGCAGCCCGTGGTGATTCAGGAACTGCTGCAGGAGGTGGTGGAGAGCGTGGGCCCCATGGCGGAAGCCCATGGCGTCCATGTGGACTGGGAGCGGGATCCGGAGCCCTGCGTGATTGAGGCTGATCGTTTACAGGTGTTCCGCGCCCTGTGCAACCTGGTGATCAACGCCGTCGAGGCCGTGGCGGCCGGCCGCGGCGTGGTTCTGATCCAAAACAGGAGGGCGGGTGGCCGGGTGGAAATTCGTATCCAGGACAATGGCCATGGCATCGCTCCGGAGCAGTTGCAGCGCATGTTCGAGCCGTACTTCACCACCAAGGGCAAGGCGGGCACCGGTCTGGGGCTGTTCATCACCAAGAAGGTCATTGTAGGGCATCGCGGCACGATCGAGGTGCAGAGCAAGGTCAATGAAGGCACGGTGTTCACCGTCGCGCTGCCGTTGCTGACGCGACCCTGACCCGCCAGACTGCGGGGCTGCCCGTTCCCGCAGAGCCCGCCGCGGGGACCGCGGCAACAACCATGTACCGGCCGGATGGCCGGCCCAGGGACCGCGCGCGCTGGAAAACGCCGGGAGGAACCACGATGGATATGGAACAGCTATCCGCCGCCGTCACGGCCTGGCAACAAGCGTTGGGAACCGAGCACGTGTTGACCGCCGGCGAACCCCTGGCCGCCTATACGCGTAACGTCAGCGGGCTGACCCGCGCCATCCCGGCCGTGCTGCGGCCCGGTTCCTCCGAAGAAGTTCAGCGCGTGGTGCACATCGCCAACCAGTTTCGGATTCCGCTGCACCCGGTCAGTTGCGGAAAAAACTGGGGCTTGGGTTCGCGTTTGCCCGTGCGCGCCGGAGCCGCGGTCGTAGACCTCAGCCGCATGAACCGCATCCGCGAAGTCCATGTGGCCGGGCATTATGCCGTCGTCGAGCCCGGCGTGACCCAGGGCCAGTTGGCCGCCTATCTGCGCGCACACCAGTTGCCGCTGTTGCTCAACGTCACCGGCGCCGGCGTGGCCACCAGCCTGATCGGGAATGCGCTCGAACGCGGCATTGGCTATTTTTCCTCGCGCGCTGACAGCCTGGCCGGCCTGGAAATTGTCCTCGGTAATGGCACGCTGCTCCGCACCGGTTTTGCCCACTTTGCCGGCGCGCACACGGCCCACCATTACCGCCACGGCATCGGCCCTTCGTTGGACGGTCTTTTTGCCCAGTCCAACTTTGGCATCGTCACCGCGGCCGCCTTTGACCTTATCCCCCGGCGTGACGCCGCGATGGTCGTCATTGTCAAAATTGAACACGCCCATCAACTGGGGCCGTTTGTGGACGCGCTGACCGACCTGCGCCGGCGCGACATCGTCCAGACCGTCTTTCATATCGGCAACCGGGAACGCACGCAGATCGCGCTGGGCCCGCTCGTTTATAACCAACTGGCCCGGCTCGATCCCGCGCAAGATGCAGCGGCCCGCAGGCAATGGGCTGAGCACTTGATCGCCGCCGAGGGCTTTGGCCCTTGGAGCGCGGTGGGCGGCATCATGGGTTCACCCGGCCAGCTCCGTGTCGCGCGCGCGGATATTCGCCGGGCCCTGCGCGGCTTGGCCCGCACGCTGTTCATCACCGACGGCCTGCTCCGGACCGCTGACGCGGTTTCCAGACCATTGGCCTTCATCCCCTGGGTGCAAAAGAAGCGCGTCATGTTGCAGGCCGTCCAACCGCTGTGCGGCCTCGCCCTCGGCCAGCCCACCGATGAACCCATGCAGAGTGCCTGGTGGCCGCTCGGCGAGCTGCCGGAGGCGGCCAGCGACGACCCCGATCAAAGCCACTGCGGCATGCTGTTCTGTGTTCCTTTCCTGCCCGCCGAGGGGCGCGTGGCGCAGGAGGCCATGGACCTCACGTATCGTATTTACGGCCAGCACGGCTTTGTGCCCTTCGTCACATTCAACATGGTGGACAGCCGTGCGCTCGAGTGCGTCATCAACATGGCCTTCGACCGCCGGCAGCCCGAGCGGGTCGCCGCGGCGCACGCGGCGAACGACGAACTCACGGCCGAGTTCATCCGGCGCGGTTATCCGCCCTACCGCGTGGGCGTGCAGAACATGCATCTGGTCGTGGATCCCCACGACACCTTCTGGCAGCTCGTGCGCGACCTCAAGCAGGTGTTCGACCCCCACCACATCATTTCGCCCGGTCGCTATAACCTGGTGTGACGGACGCGGTGGCCCCGGTCAGGCGCGCGGATTTACTCCCAATCCAACTGATTGTCAGCCGGCTGCTCCGGGCTGACCGTGGCATTTTCTACCCCATGACGGCCGAGCCGCTTGAAGAGCGGCGACGAGGTGGCGCTGGTTTCATACAAAGTCGGTCCCGCGGCCGACCCGACCGGTTCGGCCGCGGACGCCGGCGTTTTCGACAGGGGCCGCGGCTGTTCCGGCTGAACGGCGGGCGGCAGGTTGAGCGGCCTCGGCGCGGGTGGCGGGTGGAGGGCGTTGCGCTGCGCGCTCTGATGCATCTTCCGGCGACGGGCGATCATCAGGGCGGCGGCGGCGAAGATAAGGCTGACGATCGTGGCAATGAGACCGAGGAAGGTAATATTGTTGCCGATTTCATTCATGCGGGGACTCCTGGTTGCAAAACCGGTTGCAGCACAGGGGCTTGAGCGTCGGCGATGGCCTGTTGCATAATATCGCCGGTGATGCGATTGGCGCGGCTGGCGCAACCGATCAACAGGGCGGTATCGCACATGTTGTTGATCACGCGGGGCAATCCCAAGCTGGCTTCGTAGAGGATCCGGGTCGAGTCCTCGTCGAACATCCAAATGTCACCCCCGGCGGCGCGAATGCGATGCTGGACGTATTCGATGGTCTGCTGGTCGGTCAGCGGCTCCAGGCGCCAGAAGAGTTGGAGGCGCTGGGCCAGCGAGGGGTCGCCGGCCAGGTGCTGGACCAGATCCTGGTGACCCACGAGCAACAGGGTGACGGCGGTGGCGCCCAAGCTGCCGTCCCGTTTGCGGATGCGCAGGTTGCTGAGCAGATGCAGGAATTCGAATGCGGCCGCCTCGCGCAGCATCTGGGCTTCGTCCAGGGTCAGCACGAGGTGCTGTAGGGCGGAGTTGTTGTCCGAGAAATAATTCTGGATGACATCCAGAGCGCCGGCCAGATCATAGACCGGAGCGCTATGGCCCAGCCGGGCCACGATCTGCTTGGCGAGCGAGAGCGCGCCGGCGGGGGGCACATCGAGCTGAACATACAGCAAATGGGGTTGGCCGCGAACCTTCTCGGCCAGCAGCTCGATCACCATGGATTTGCCGACACCATACGGGCCGACGAGCGAGCCGCCCAGTTTCTGCTCCTCGACCAGATACAACAGGCGGGCGAGGCCTTCCTTGTGCTGATCGGAGAGATAAGCAAAGCGGGGATCGGCGACATTCTGAAAGGGCCTTTCCCGTAAATTCCAGTAGTCAGCGTACATGGCGATTCCAGGTTATGGCTCACCCCGGGTTTGACCCGCGCCACCCTGGGGGGCCGACCGGGAGGCGCCGGCGGATTGATTCAGCACCAGGGACGCAAAACTCGTTGGCCGGACCTTGTCGCGCCCCGGGGCGGGGCCGGGAGCCGGCGCCGGCGCAGCGGGGCGTTCGCCGACCATGACGGGCGGTTGAGGGACGATGCCCTTCTTCGGCAGGATGTCATAGCGCACGCCAGCGGCTTTGGGATTCAGACCCAGATACTTGTTGACCAGCCACTGGCGCACGCCGGCCTCGGGCTCATACAGCAGCGTGATGGAAATGGGCACCACGTCCTCCAGCATTTTCCGCAGCCGGATGGCCGCCGCCGAGACCGGTTGGGACAGGGTAAACAAGGTCGTGACACCGAGGCGCTCAAACGCGCGGACCAGGGAGAAAAGGTGTTCGGCCAGATGCGTCGGGTCGGGCAGCGTGATCCACGGCAGCACCGTGTCAATCACCACCCGCCGAATGGCATTGGTTTCGATGATCTGCTTAAGTTGCACGAACCCATCCGGCGGCAGCATGATGCTGGCTTCGCGGTCCCGGCCGGGGACGAATTCGTTGTACTCCAGCAACGTGAAGGCGCCTGTTTCGACCGCGCCGCTTACGGGGATGTCCAGCGAGTCCGCCATGATCGCCAGATCGACGGCGCGTTCCGTGGAGAGCATCAGCCCGCGTTCCTGCAAACGCAAGCCCTGGGCCATAAAATGGAGGCCCAGCTTCGTCTTGCCGGTTTCCGACCGCCCGGTCACCAGCAAACCCCGGTCGCGGAACACGCCGCCGTATTCGGCGTCGAAAAACGCAATACCCAAGGGTGTTTTGTTGATCATAACGGTTGCTTCTGTTGGGTGGGTGCCGCTGTGCCCCGGCTGCGCAGAATACCCTCGATCACCGCTTGCACAAACGTCATCTCAAAGGGTTTGGTCAGGAAGTCCGTAATGCCCATCTGTTCGCACTCGCCCATGACGTCCGGCGAGGGATAGCCGGAAACAACCACGATGGCGCATTGGGGCTTGGCGCTGCGCAGCCGGCGGATCAAGTCCATGCCGCTGATCTCGCCGGGCATGTGCAAATCGGACACAATGATGGCGATGTTTTCCGAGCCGGCCAACGCCAGGCCCTGGACGCCATCCTCCGCCACCGCCACGTCATGCCCCATGCCCGTAATAATGCGCTTCAGGAGGCTGACCACCACCGGTTCATCTTCAATAATCAAGATCTTCGCCATGGTTCCCACAGCCCTTTCTGATAAACTCTACTGAAACTTCAGCAGATTGCCCATACTTTAATCAATACACTACTATTATCCTAATTCCAGTGGATTGACAACACTTTATTTCTTGGATAGTATGTTTATTCCCATGGTCAATGTATTGACAATGTCTTAGCGATTGAATATTTATTACTTCATCTTCAGTAAATTGACAAGGGGTAATTTGGAAAAAGCAAAGGCAGTTGACGCATGACCTCGCAACCCACGGCGGATACCCAGGGATTCCCGGCCGGAGCCGGGGCGGCAGCGTCCGCGCCCCCGGCGAAGACCTATTTTATGCACGAGCCGAAGACCGGCTCGATTGACCGCTGTCTGAACTGCCGGATCAGCATCCGGGTGATTGATTCCCCGCCTCCCATGGTGTGCCCTTTTTGCCAGGCCCGGCTCCAGCGGGGAACCTTCCAAACTGGCGCTCCAACCCCTGAGCCGGAAGGCGTTTACGACGAGAACCTGGCTGAAGAGCGGTATCACCCGACCTCCAAGACCGTCAGCTTTCTGCTGACCTTTTTCCTCGTGTTGCTATTGTCCATCGCGATCTATCTTAAGCTCCATAACATCAATTATTACTGGTACCAACCCTTGGTCAACCTCTACAGCCTGACCGTGGGTGTTTTCATCCTTTCCCGTTTTATTCTGGCTGCTTTTTACATGGCGCCTCGGGATGTCGGTTATGAACCCTCCGTGGCCGTGGTGGTGGCCTGCCGCAACGAGGAAGGCTCCATCGAGAAAACCATCGGACGCATCTATGCCGAGGGTTATCCGCATGCCAAGCTCGAGGTGGTCGCCGTCAATGATGGATCCACCGATCACACCCTGGAGGAAATGATACGGGCGCAAGCGCGCCATCCCGCCCTGGTCGTGGTGGACTTCGAGGAGAACAAGGGTAAGCGCCACGGGATGGCCTTGGGCGCCCTGCTGGCCCGCGGGGAAGTGCTGGTGTACGTCGATTCCGACAGCTTCCTCATGCCCGGCGCCATCCACAAAATCGTGCAGGGCCTGGCCGATCCCACCGTGGCGGCCGTGGCCGGCCATACGGACGTGGAGAACATCCGCGTCAACATGCTGACCAAGATGCAGGACGTGCGCTACTTTGTGTCCTATCGGATCATGAAAGCCGCCGAGAGCCTGTTTGGCGCCGTCAGTTGCTGCCCGGGCTGCTTTTCGGCCTATCGCAAGGCTTGCGTGCTACACATCCTGGACAAGTGGCTGCACCAGAAGTTTCTAGGGCATTATGCCACCTACGGCGATGACCGTGCGCTGACGAACTTGCTGCTGCGGCATTATCGGATTCTCTATGACGACGAGGCGCTGGCCACCACCATTGTACCGGATCGCTGGAAAAAATACATCATCCAGCAATGCCGGTGGAAGCGTTCCTGGGTGCGCGAAATGCTCCTGGCGGGCCGGTTTATCTGGCGTAAGCACCCGATCGCCGCCTTGTCCTGGTACGCCATGGCGATTCTGCCCATGATTGCGCCCCTGATCATGTTCCACGCCCTGATCCTCGCCCCCGCGACGCAGCATCAGGCGCCCACCTTCTACATCGGCGGCGTCTTGGTGGTTACGCTGCTGTGGGCCTTGTACTATCTGGAAAAAACCGGCCGCTCGCATTGGTGGTCCGCTTTTCTGTTTGTACTGACGTACATCGGCTTCTTTAGCTGGCAGGGCTATTATGCCATGTTCACGGTGCGCCGAACGACATGGGGGACACGATGATTACGAACCATTCGCTTGATGATGCCGCATCCCGGCCGTCCGGGTCGGGAAGCAATGCCCGCCTGTTGGGGCAGTCCACGCCGCCGCACGGCGGGGGCGCGGAGGGGTCCGCCCCGCCGGGCCGCCCGCTGCAACCGGTCACCGTTTCCTACGCGTCGGCGTGGATGCACTTCCTGATCTTCCTCTGCCTGGCTGTGGCTTGGTATTTTCCGGTCAAGTTCGCGGTTTCACGCTGGCTCTGGCCCAAGGTGGAATTAGGGCCACGCGTATCCTCCTCATTCGTCGCCCTGGCCTACGAAGGGGTGTCCACGCGCACCAACGAAGTCAGTTCCGATGTATTCAACGAGCACCTGCAGGCGCTCCGCCGCCACGGCTATGTACCCATCAGCCTGCAGGATGTGCGCGGTTTGATGTTCGAGGGTAAGCCGGTGCCCCGCAAAGCGGTGTTGCTGACCTTCGACCATGGTCGGAAGACGTCCTATTACGCCGTGGACACCTTGCTCCGCCGGGCGGGCTGGAAGGCGGTCATGTTCCTCTGGACCGGACCCATCATGAAGGGCGACTCCGCGGCCCTGCTGTGGCCCTACGTCCGGATGATGGCGCGCTCCGGGATCTGGGAACTGGGCGCCCAGAGCAACAACGGATTCGACCCGGTGGCGGCCAGCCCGCGCGGGCACCGGGGTCATTTTATGACCACGCCAGCCTGGCTGGCCGGGGAAAACCGGTTTGAAACCCCGGTGGAATTCGATGCGCGGCTGAATCAGGATCATGTCACCTGCCGGACGATCATAGAAAGAAAGGCGGGGGTTACGCCGATGGCGTATGCTTATCCGTATGGCGACTTCGGTCAGTTCGAATCGCGCAACCTCTTTGCCCGCCGGTTGAACTTGAACCTGACAGGCAAATATTACGCTTTGGGCTTTCTCTCCGGCAACCTGGCCGCCAACACCCGCTATAGCGATCCGCGCCGGCTTAACCGGGTGCGGGTCAAGCCCGAGTGGAGCGGCGAGGAACTGGTGGCTTTTCTCGACCGGACCTGGCCGCAGGAGGAGGCCAAGCCCAGCGGCATCGCCTCCCGCATGGCCTCCGCCTGGATCGTGGACTGGGGCAGCATGAAGGAGGAGAACGGCCGGATGACCCTGTATGCGCCGGAGCAAATCACGGGCGCCAAGATGTGGCTCGCCGGCAGCGATCTCGCCAAGGATTTTTACTCGCGTATCACGTTCAGCGACCTCAATGGCCAACTGGGGATTTACGTCCGCGCCGCCCCGGACGAGGAATCCTACGTTTACCTGGGGGTGGATTCCAAGGGCACGATCTGGTTGCGCCAGAAGCGCTTGGGACAAGCCGTCAGCCGGCTGGATGAGGACGAAAACAAGGAAATGAGCTTCTGGCTGCGCCAGAAGCACGTCAGCTTGGAACGCTTCACCCTGAACTCCTCGCGCCTCAACGTGGAACCGGGGCAGACGCACTACCTGGACGTGTACGTCCGGGGCAGCCTGTTGTACGCCCTCCTGGATGGCCAGCCGATCTTCCACGAACGCGTGGTTCTGCGGGGCGAAACCAAACGCGGCATGTTGGGCCTCAGCGTCTGGAGCCCCGAGAAGGGCCGGGCGCGCGTGGCGGTCTCCGAGGTGCTGCTCAAGAAACAGGAACCTCTGCTCGCAACCTGGAATACCACCGGCAAGCTGGAACCCGCGGTCTTTCACTGGATTCATCAGAATTCCTCCCACATCACGGATCTCAGTCCGCCCTGGATGAGTTTCTCGCCGTCGGGCCAGCTGATCAAATCCGGCTGGGATGCCTCGACCTACCGCATGCTGGCGCGGATGTACGAGTTGCGTCTGCTGCCCCGCATCCTCGTCAACGACGAGCGCGCGTTTTCGCGCTTGGCCCCGTCCCAATTGGCGGACAAGGCTGAAGAGATGCACGCCGACGGCATTTTCCTCCATCTGGCCGATCTGAAAAACACGCCCCTCGTCAAAATATCCACCTGGCTGCAGCAATGCAGCGCGGCCCTCAAGGACAAGGGCCAGTCCCTGCTGGTGCAGTTGCCGGAGTCGCTGGAACGGACGACTTTTCTGCACTCGATGCTGGCCGTGGCGCCCAACCTGCAGGTGGTGACCGCCCCCGAGTCGCCCCTGCGCAAGCAGATCGCCAAGGATCCCAAACTATCCGCCACCCAGATGGAAAGGGTGCCGGAACCGGACCCGGAGAAGGATCTGCCCATGTTTTACGAGATCACCGCCGTCCCGGAAACCACCGCCGGGGAGGCGCCGGCGGAGGTCAAGGGCTCCCGGCTGCAGCAGGAGGGCCAGGCCGCGTTTCTCGACGCCGACTATCAAAAGGCCATCGCGCTATGGAAGCAGTGGCTGAGCCTCGAACCGAACAACCCGCGCGCCCCCATGCTGATCGGCGACGCTTATTTGCGCCTGGGCGATTTCATGCAGGCCATCTCCAACTACAACCTCAGTCTGGACCTCGATCCGGGACGGATCCGACTGGCGCTGCGCCGCGCCGGACTGCTGGATACGATGGGCCGCTCCGACGAGGCCATGAGCAGCCTGAACATGTACGCCCGCCTGTTCCCGGACAATGCCGACGTCCTGCTGGGACAGGCGGAATGGTTGCGGCGCCACAATCGCGCCGCCGAGGCCATTCCCCTGGTCAAACGCCTGGCGGGCCTGGATACCAACAATCTCGAGGCCACGGCGCTGATGCTCCGTCTGCCCATTTCGCCAGCGGAATTCAATGTCTACATGCAGAACCTCGTCAAACTCGGCGCGCAGCCGGCGAATTACTACGATCTCGGGCAGGCCCTTTGGAAGTACGACCTGCTCAGTCTGCCCGGCAGCCACCCGCTGGTGAAGCTTGTGCGGCACGTTTCCACACAGACCAGGGATGCCCGCGTCGCCGCCCTCTTTGACCGCCTCAAGCAGCGCCCGGAGTCCGTCACGGACATTTTTGCCACCGGCAAGATCTCCGAAGCCTGGTGGATGGATGGCGGCGTGTTCGAGCCCGAAGCGGGCAAGCTGCTGCGGATGCGGACCGACGAATCCCACACGGAGGCCACGCTGCATTTGCTGGGCTCGGAGCACTATCGCGACGCCTTTGTAGAGGCCACCCTCCAGCGCAAGAGCGGCATGTTCTGGCTCTATGCCCGGCGGACATCCGACCACTTTGTGCGCTTCGGCGTGGACGACACCGGCCGCCTGCTGCTGCAGGTTTGGCGCAACGACCGTCTGCTCGACACGAAAACCAGCAGTTGGAACGAGCCGAAGACGGCGGCGCGCCTGCGGTTGGAAGTGCGCGGCAACGGGCTGATGGGCTATGTGGATGGCCAGCCGGCCTTCTCCACGCCCCTGACTATCCCCTCCCCCGATTACGAACTGGGCTGGGTTGGCCTGTCGACTTATAGCGCCGAGCGCGGCAAGGCTGAGGCACTGCTCGAACGCGCCAGCGCCGGTCCACTCGCCATGCGCCTGGCCCTGCTGCCCGGCGCACAGAGCGAGTCCGAGAGCGATGCCTTGCTCGGCGTCCTCCGCCCCGAGATTACCCTGCTCACCGACCTCGCCCCACACTGGTTCCGCGTCAACGCGGAGGGGGCGTGGAGCAACCAGATCGGCAGCGACGAAAAACTGCTGCTCCTCTTCGCCCGCTATTACCGCATCCGTCTGATGCCGGTGGTCGAGGTCGCGGCCGACGCCAAGCTGAGCGGGGGCGAGTTGATAAGCGCGGCCGAAAAACACAAGGCCGATGGCTTCGTGCTGCTGTTCGACAGCCTGCCGGATACGGCGTGGTTCACCCGGCTGGAGGCCGAACTCGGCGCGTGTAATCTCAAGATTCTGGCGATGGCCCTCAATGCCGACCAGAGCAAGGCCAGCGTCCGCAGCTTGGCGGCCGGCAGCGATCTGCTTTTGGGGGCCGAGGATATCCAGGACATGCTGTACCAGCCCTGGACAGGCAAGGACGGCAAGCACCAACCGCTCAGCGAACTGCCGGCCAACAAGCCCGTATTGCTGCCGCTTTACAATCCGCCGGAACCGGCGGCGGCGCCAGCCAGCGCAACCACCGATACGAACACGGTTGTCAAAACGGTTGAGGAGTGAAATCCGGAGTGGCGCGAACGCTTGGCGGCGGCCCTCAGCCCAGCGCGGCGGACTCTATCACAGCACGTTTCCCCTGGAAACCAATGCGGGCATGATCCGTCTTCCGCTAGGGGCTGGATCGAGCGAGATGAACATCTGGCCGTGGAGGCCGCCCGCATCGGCCCCCAGCGGGTTCTTCCGTGTACGCGGCATCCCCTGACCCCACGGATCGCGCTTCAAAATACTGATTCAGCCAAGGGTGTCAGAATTTGAACTTCACGCCGCCAATGACGCCAACTTCGTTATAATCGGGAACCTTGTTGTAGGAAATCTCCCCGTTGATTTCCCAGTTTTCACCCAGATGCATCCGCATGGAGGCGCTGGCGCCGAACACCGGCTGCCAACTGGATTCGGGCTTGTTCGCGATGAGGTCGTTGATGGCCGCCTGACCCCAATGTTCGGTCTGCGACCGTTTCAAATCAGCCTGGTATTGTTCATTGGCTTCGGGCCGGATGCTCTGTTTGCCGATGCCATAACGCAACCGCAGATTATAATAGGTCCGCAGCCAATTGCCGCGCAGGGCGGCTTCGGCGAAGTAACGGTTGAGGTTGTAGGGCGTCCAGTAATCGGCGTTGGCGTCGCTCGACGTCGCAAAGGCGTAACCCAGCCCCAGGTGCAGGCCCACCGGTTCATAGACCAGCCACGAGCTGATGAGTTGCGCATGGTCGCGCGTGTTGCTGTCGGAGAACCAGTAGCGCTGGCCGGAACCCCAGAGGTCCCACCAGTCGAACAGGCTGTACACGGCATTGAGCGCCGCGAGGTTGTAGGTGGTGTCCTTGACCACCGCGCGCGCCGCGGGCACCAAGTCGTGTTCCCACCGCAGCGTCATATCGAGCGGCAGCAGCGGCTTGGCCTGCGCCTCGGCGGCATACACGAGAAAATCCTTGTCATAGTGCCGCACGGCCCCCGCCTGATTGGTCGGCGCATCGCCGGACAGCATGCGGTCCGTGATTTCACCCATCAGCACCCAGCCGTTGGGGAACGTGAAGGACGGCGCCAGGCCCACCATTTTTTCGTCCAGCTTGATGCTGGGGATGTTCGCGGCGGTGCTGTTGGTAAAGGGTTGCTTCATCTGGCCAAAACCCGCGCGGCCTTCGAGCGCCAGGTTGGGCGTCAGGTTCAGGCCCCCCAGCCCGTACGCGCGCCAGATGCGGCTGTCGAGATTGTCGCGGAAATATTCGCCCTGCACCCCGACATACGGGTTGGCCGGTTCGATATACAGCGGGCCCTTCTGAACCGTCTCGGTCTTGGTGGGTGCGGCAAACTGGCCGGCCAGATGCTCGCTCACGTAGATGTTCAACTTTTTCCACAATGGCTCGGGGTAGCCATCCTGCTTCAATTGCTCCAGCGCGGCGCGGGCTTCGTGTACCTTGCCGTTCAACGCCGCCATTTCGATCCGCATCCGCCGCGCCATGAAGAAGGGATGGTTATCGATCAACTGGTAGACCACCTCGTCCCCCCATAGGCCGCGCTCCAGTTCGTGACGCTGGTACAACAGCGGGTTGTCGCCGTTGACCGCGTAACCGAAGGGGCTCTGAATAAAACCGACGCTATAGTTGGCGCCGGCGGCCGCCAGATTCGCCGCGACGGCGTCGGACACGTTGCCCAGCGTTTCCTGGCCGATATCGCCCATGGGATAGGCCATGAAGGTCACCGGCTGGCCCAACTTTTGCTCCAGGATTTCCCGGCTGCGGCGATATTCGACCTGCAGCCGGGCGAGGTACTCCGCCTCGGTTTCCAACCGGCCCGCCGGCTCCAGCCAGAGGCGGTTGGCCAGCGGATACCCGGGCTGCTTGTCGGCCGACACCGGCAGCACATCGCTGGCATACATCAGGTGGCTGCCCAACACCCACTGGCCGGTGGCTTGATAGCCTTTGAGTTGATCCCACGAACAGAGAAACGGGTCGCCACGCTCCACATTGCCCACCGGCACGTGCATGGCCAGCTTCACGTTCATCTGCCGCGCGATCTCGGTCCCCAGCCGCATCGCGTCGCGGCGGGCGTCGTCGAACGTGACACACACCACGCGTTCCGGCACCGTCCCGCGCGTCACGTCCAGGTTTTTCTCCAGCCCGTCAAAATATGCGGGGATCTGCTCCGGCGTGATAAACCTGAACCCGGCTTTCTTCAGCGCCTGCAACTGGCTCTGAAACTGGCTCACCGAGGGGATGTCCAGCCATTCGCTGGTCGTCAGTCCGTGGAAAAGCAGCACCGCGACGGCGCCGCGGGATCCGGCCCGTTCCAACTGATCCAGAGCACGGAGCGCGGCTCCGCGCTTACCCTGCGCCTCGGCCAGGCGGGCCTGCCGGTAGAACAAATACGGATCGCGGGGATTGAAGCTCGCGATGATCTTATACTGTTGTTCCGCCTCCTTGAAGCGGCGCAGGGCCAGGTAGGCCTCGAACAGACCGCGCCGCGCGCGCTGATTGTGCGGGTTGAACAATTTCAACACGTGCAGGAATTGCCGCTCCGCATCCTCAAACCGCTGATCCATCTGGAGCAACTCGCCCAGCAATAGGTGCGCATCCACATTGCTCGGTTCCTCCCGGAGGACGTCGCGGGTCAGGGCGATCGGTTCATTTAGCGCATACTGCAGCGGCGTTTTCTTGTTCAGCCGCACCAGCAGGCGGATCAGGCGCACGCGCGCATCGTGACGCGTCCGTCCCTCGCCCGCCACTTCGATGATCTTGCGCAACGGCTTGATGGCCTCGGCCGGCTGGGCCCCCCGCTCGGCCGCGTTGGCCAGCAGCGCGTACACGTATACGTTGGTCGGATTCTGTTGCAGGATGCGGTTGGCCAGCTCCTCTCCCTTCTGGAGTTCTCCCTTGCTCAGTAGAACGGCCGCCTGGCGGGTCATGTATTCCTGATTGGTGGGATTGAGCTGGAACAGTTCGGCCCATAGCGGCGTCGCTTCCTCGAATTGCCGGTTGTCCAGAAGCGCCCGCGCCAATTCAACCTCGACATCCACGCGCTGGGGGTCCTTGGCTCGCAGGACGCGGAAGGTTTCGATGGCCCGATCCAGATCGCCTGTCCAGCGCTGGATACGCGCCAGGGTAAAGCGGATTTCGTACTGATCGGGATGGAGTTGCAAGCTTCGTTCGTAACACGCGACCGCCTGGGTGATCTCGTTGCGCGCCACGTGCGCCGCGCCCAGCAGGTTGTGCGCAAGGGGCAGGCTCGGATCGAGGCGCTGGAGTTTCTCCCACAGGGCCAGGGCATCGCCCTGCCGCCCCTTCCGCCAGTAGGCCCAGCCGAGCGTCTGCCAGGCGCCCGTCAGGTGCGGGGCATCATTCACCAACTGCTCCAGTTTCGGAATGGCCTCGGCGTCCCGCCCCTGCTGCACGTCGGTCATCGCCTCGTACATGCGCTCCCGCTGCACATTTGTCAGATCCGCCAGCCCGGCGTTATCGGCCGGCCCATTGGTAACCGCTGGCGAGAGGATGAACGGCGGCGGCGCTGGCAGCAGATGGCTGGACGGGAACCCCCCGTCCGCCGACCGAGGGACTTGCGCCCAGCCGGCTGAGACCACACCCAACATCGCCCAGGCCGCCAGCCAGCCGCCGACGCCGTGTAGCTGCTTCCGTGTTTGCATCCTGATCCGTCCTTTCGCTGAGCGGTCCAGAGCGCCATGCGCCGTCTGCGTCATCCATGAAGGTCTTACAGTTTCGTCCATTCACCGGCATTACGCAAGATTATAAACCGGTTATAAACCGGTTAAAAAAAACGGCGGCCTACTTTCCGCTTGCACCCGGCGGATTCGGGATTATAGTTCACGCAACGAATATTTCGTGATGCGAAGTAATATGAAAACCACCGCGCTCACACTGGCGCAGTTTGCCGCGCGCCTCGTCGCGCTGCTGCCGCGGCTGTCGCGCGGCATCTCGCAGCGCGACCTCGCCACGCTCGGCGCGCTCACCCTGCCGCAGATGTGGGCGCTGGAGCACCTCTTCGATCGCGGCCCCTGCACCATGCACGCGCTGGCCGGGGAACTGCGGCTGCACGGCTCGACGGCGACAGGCTTGGCGGATCAGCTCATGCGCCGCGGACTGGTGGTGCGCCGCCGCAGCCGCGAGGACCGGCGCGTGGTCCGCGTGGCGCTCACGGCCAAGGGGCGGCGCAGCCTGGAACAGGTGCGCGGTCAGCGCCGGGCCTCGTTGATCCATGGTTTTGAAAAACATTCGCGCACCGAGCGCGCCCATTTTCTCAAGTCCGTCGAGAAGCTTGTGCTGGGCCTGGCGGAGAACGCGCCCGCCGCCGGCCGTACGCGCAAAAAGGACACACCATGAATCACCGGCTTTGCCTTTCGCTCGCGTTCGTTACGGCCGCCACCCTGTTGGCCGGCTGCGTCTCGGCGCCCGCGCCGGAATCAGTTGACCAGCCTTGGAAGCCGCCGCAACGCGCACAGACATCCTTGCAGTCGTGGCAGGAACTGCGCGCGCGCCGCCCCGACCTCTCCCGGCCGCTGACCCTGGCGGAACTGGCGGATATCGCCTTGCAGAATAATCCAGCGAGCCGCAAGGCGTGGAACGATGCCCGCGTGGCGGTCGCGCAGGTCGAGCAGGCGCGCGGCTATTTCCTGCCGACCGTCACGGCCGCAGGCAGCGTCACCCGCCAGAAGGTAAGCTCCAGTACCGACCAGCTTGACCAGGATTATCTGGGCTACGGGCCGGGCTTGCAGCTCAACTACCTGATCTTCAACTTCGGCGGCGGACGCGAGGCGGCGGTGGAACAGGCGCTGCAAACCGTGTATGCGGCCAACTACACGTTCAACAGCACGCTGCAGGGCATCCTGCTGGCGGTGCAGAATGCCTACTTCGGGCTCGTCAGCGCGCAGGCCGGCATTGCCGCCGCGCAGGCGCAACTCAAGGACGCGCAGACCGCGCTCGAGTTCGCGAAAATCCGGCGCGACCACGGCGTCGGGCGCGAACTGGATGTGCTGCAGGCGCAGGCGTTGGCCGATCAAGCCGCGTTCCTGCTCGCCGGCGCGGAAGGCGCGGAGCAGAACGCGCTGGCCGTCTTGACCCAGGCGCTGGGTTTGCCGGCGGATATGGCGGTCAAGGTGGCCGCGCCCGCGCAAACATTGCCCGCGGCCGTGGACGCCGCGCGCCTGACGCAGCTCATTGATGCCGCGCTGGCCCGCCGGCCGGACATCGCCGCGCTGCGCGCCCGTCTCCAGGCGAGCGAGTCCGCGATCAAGGTCGCCGGCGCGCCGAACTGGCCTTCGCTCTATTTCAACGGCCACGCCCTGCGCGACTACAACAAGGTTTGGACCGGCCAGTTCGTGGCCGAGGACGATTGGAACTACGGCGCGGGCTTGAGCCTGCAATGGACGCTGTTCGACGGACTGCAGACGCGCAACGCCAAGCGCGCGGCCGAAGCGCAGTCGGCAGCGGCCCGCGACCAGTTGCAGCAGGCGGAACTCGCCGCCAGCGCCGCGGTGTGGAGCGGTCATCAGAACTATCAAACCGCGCTGAAGAAGTTTGCCGCGAGCACCGCGCTGCTGACCAGTGCCCAGGCCGCCTATGATCTCGCGCTGGACAGTTACAAGGCCGGTTTGATGAACATTCTCGATCTGCTGACGGCGGAGGCGCAGCTCGCGCTCGCGCGCAGCCAGAACATCGCGGCGCGACAGGAGGCCTTTACGGCGCTGGCCAACCTGGCCTTCGCCAGCGGCACGCTCGACCGGGAAAACCTGGAAGTTCCCAGGGCGGATGGAAAACCGTGAGGACTTGGATAACAGTGCGGGCGGGCGGCAAGTTTGTAGGGGCGCAGTCTTGTGCTACTCTGCGAAGTCAGCGAAGGCCGCCTGCGCTACGAAGCACGAGCGGCGCCCCTACAGATTCAACACCGAACATCGAAGGGCAGAGGATAACTATGAAAACAAAATGGATCTCCAGGGTACCGTTGCTGACGCTGGTACTGGCGCTGGCGGCCGCGGGCTGCGGCCAGCACGCGGGCCCGCCGCCGAAGATGGCGTTCCCCGTCCAGATGACGCCGGCGGTGCAGATGGATGCGCCGGTCCTCATCAACGCCTTCGGCACCACGAAGGAGCGGATGAACGTGGATATCGTCCCGCAGGTCTCCGGGCAATTGCTCCAGACGTTCATCAAGGACGGCGCCATGGTCACCAACGCGCAGCCGCTGTTCCAGATTGATCCGCGCGACTACGCCGCGCGCGTCCAGCAGGCCGAGGCGGCGGTCGCCGCCGACCAGGCCAACCTCGAACTCGCGCGCCTGACGGTGGAGCGCAACCAGCCGCTACTGGAAAAGAAACTGATCTCGGCCACGGACTTCGACACGCTCACGACCAGGCTCGCCGCCGCGGCGGCCGCGCGGCAGGCCGACGAGGCACAGCTCGCGCTGGCGCGCCTGAACCTGGCGCGCTGCACGATCACCGCGCCGCTCGCCGGCGTCTGCTCGGTGCGCTACGCCGACGACGGCAACCTCGTCGCCGCCGGCCTGACGCGGCTGGTGAACATCCGCAGCTACGATCCGCTCTTCGTGGATTTCTCCGTCTCGGAGGAATACCTCCCGCTGATCCGCCGTGCGCTTGCCGCCGGGCCGGTCAAGCTGGAACTCGTGCCGCGTGGCGAGACGAACACCTACGCCGCCGCGCTCGACATAATAGAAAATGCCGTCAGTTCACAGACCGGCACCATCCAACTGCGCGGCTCCGCGCCGAACCCGGACCTGAACCTTTGGGCGCAGCAGTTTGTCAGCGTGCGCGTCAACGCCGGCACGGTGCCCGGTGCGGTGATGGTGCCGGAGGGCGCGGTGCACTTCGGCAAGCAGGGGCGTTATCTTTTCGTCATCTCGGCGCAGAACACCGCGGAGCTGCGGCCGGTACAGCTCGGCGTGCGCGTGGGCGACCTCCTGCAAGTGGTGTCCGGCGTGCAGACCGGCGAGAACGTTGTCGTGCTCGGCCAGTTGATGCTGTTCCCCGGTGCGCCGGTGGTGGACGCGAGCAAGCCGCCGCCGGCGGCCGCGGCGCCAGGCGCGCACGAAGGGACATGAGCTGGAGTCTTTTCCAAGATCTGGAAACATGGTGAGAAACGGAGCGGAACGTGATTTTTTCTGAAGTTTTTATTCGTCGGCCGATTGCGACGACGTTGATGACAACCTTGATGGTCGTCGCCGGCGCCTGGGCCTACCTGCGCCTGCCGGTCAACAGTCTGCCGACGGTGGACTATCCCGTCATTCAAGTCATCGTGGCCTATCCGGGCGCCAGTCCGGCGACCATGGCCAGCGCCGTCGCATTGCCGCTGGAGAACGAGTTCACGCAGATCCCCGGCTTGCAGTCCGTGATCTCCGACAACAAGCAGGGGCTCAGCACCATCAACCTGACCTTCAGCCTGAACCGCAGCGTGGATCTGGCCGCGCCGGACGTCCAGGCGGCGATCACTCGCGCGCAGAACAACCTGCCCAAGGATCTGCCCAGCCCGCCGACCTATAAAAAGTTCAATCCCTCGGATGCGCCGATCTTCTACATCATGGTTTATTCCGACACGCTGACGCATGGCGACCTCTATGATTATGCCAGCCACGTGATTGCCCGCAAGATCAGCATGGTGGAGGGCGTTTCGCAGGTGCAGGTCTTTGGCGCGAAACGCGCCGTGCGCGTGCAATTCAGCCCGAACAAGCTCGCGGCCTACCAGCTCGGCGTCAATGAACTCGCCGCCGCGCTGAGCGCCGGCACCGTTAACGTCCCTGGGGGCAGCCTGAATGGAACGATGCGCACCTTCACCATCGAGCCGCAGGGACAGTTGCGCACAGCACGCGAATATGAGGGTTTGATCGTCGCCTATCGCCAGAATGCGCCGGTCTATCTGAAGGATGTAGCCCACTGCGTGGACAGTGTGGCCAACGATCTGGTTGACATCCGCTATGCCTGCGTCGGCGAGCCGGAGCATAACAAGTGCGTGGTCATGCCCATCTCGCGCGTCAGCGGGGCGAATACCGTGGCCGTAGCCGACAAGATTTCCACGGCGCTCGACGCGGCGGCGCGCGAATTGCCCGGCACGATTACGATGGTGAAGATGTTCAACGGCGCCGATCCGATCCGCGAGTCGCTCAACGATGTGCAGGTCACGGTGGTCATCGCCTTGATCATGGTGGTGCTCGTGATCTTCCTCTTCCTCGGCCGTATCCGCGAAACGATCATCCCCAGCATCGTGCTGCCGATTTCGCTCCTCGGCACGATGGTGCTGATGCTGCCGAGCAAGTTCAATCTCGATACGCTCTCACTGATGGGTATCATTTTGGCCGTCGGGTTTCTGGTGGATGACGCCATCGTTGTGCTGGAGAACACCGTGCGTCATCTGGAGGAGGGCCAGAAGCCGATCCCGGCGGCGCTGCAGAGCATGAAGGAAATCTCCTTCACGGTCATCTCCACCAGTGCCGCGCTCATCATCGTCTTCATGCCGCTGGTGTTCATGGCTGGTGCGGTGGGCCGCAATCTGCGCGAGTTCGCGCTGACCGTCATCTACGCAGTCATCGTCTCCACCTTCCTCGCGCTGACGCTCTCGCCGATGATGTGCGCGCACATCCTGCACCACGAGAAAGCCCCGAACCGCGTGCAACGCTGGATCACGAACAGCATCGGCCGCCTCATCCGCGGCTACGGCGTGGCTCTGCACTGGCAATTGCGCCACAAATGGGTCGCCGTGGTCATGTGGGCGATGTGCATCTTCGGTGCCGTGGGACTTTATTTCATCCTGCCCGGGTCGTTCCTGCCGCCGGGTGACAGCAGTTTCATCATGGGCGCCATGATCATGCCGCAAGGGGCCTCCTCCGAGCAGATCCAAGCCTTCCAAGCCAAGGCGGCAGCCATTGTCCGGCAGGATCCTGCCGTGTCGCAAGTCGGTAACGTCACCGGCATGTTCCCCGGCGCGGACCAGAGCATGGGCTTCCTTTTCATCCGCCTGAAACCCCCGCGCGCGCGCGCGCCTATCGAGCAACTGGCGCAGAAATACATGGGCATGCTCTCGCGGTTGCCTGACGGCCTCTGCGCGTTGCGCGCCATGCCCGTCCTCAAGATCAGCTCCGGTGCCGAGTCCACCGCCGCTGGCAGTGACTACGCCTATATGCTCACCGGCCTCGACCACGATACGGTCTATGCCACCGCGCAGCAACTCGAACGCGAGATGCGGCAGATCCCCGGCATCGTCCCCTTCGCCGTGCAGAACAGCGTCAAGCTGACCATGCCGCGGCTGAACGTCGCGCTCGACCGCGACCGTGCCGCCGCGCTCGGCATCAGCGCCGCGGCCATCGAGCAGGCGCTCGCGCTGGCCTTCGCCGGCGGCTATGTGACCCAGTTCACCACCGACCAGGACCAATATCAGGTCATTCCGGAGATCGAGAAGCCCAGCCAGCGCCTGCCGGAGAACCTCGGCCTGCTCTATCTGCGCTCGCCGCTCAACAATGCCCTCGTGCCGCTCAAGTCCCTGGTCAAATGGACCGAGGAAGCCTCCCCGCAAAACGTCCCGCACGCGCAGCAACACGAAGCCGCCACCATCTCCTTCAGCGCCTGGCCCGGCGTCCCGCTGGGCTTCATCATCAAAGCCATCGAGGACCGCGCCGCGAAGATCCTGCCGCCGACCGTCGAGGGCAAATTTGTCGGCGACGCGCTCGAATTCAAAAAATCCATTGCCAGCCTCGGCCTCCTTCTGCTCATCGCCATCTTCCTCAAATACATCGTCCTCGGCATCCTCTACGAAAGCTATATCCATCCCTTCACCATTCTCACCACGCTGCCCGTCGCTGTCGTTGGCGGCTTCCTGACGCTGTTCGCGTTCCGCAGCGAGCTGTCGCTCTACGCCTACATCGGCGTCTTCGTCCTGCTCGGCCTGATCACCAAGAACGGCATCCTGATGGTGGACTTTGCCGAGCAGCGCCGGCGCGAGGGCAAGAACGCCTACGACGCCATCCACGACGCCTGCGTCATTCGTTTCCGGCCCATCCTGATGACCGGCCTGTGCGCGATTCTCGGCGTCATGCCCATCGTCCTCGGCTATGGCGCTGATGCCGCCAGCCGCAAGCCCCTCGGCTTCGTCGTCGCCGGCGGCATGATTTTCGCCCAACTCATCACCCTGTTCGTCACCCCCGGCATCTACCTCTACATGGAAAAGATCCAGGAGCGCTTCTTCAAACCCCGCACGGACCTGGAATGAGCCGGCTAGCAGGCTGTCGGACTTTGTCCGGCTATCGCCGGGCCAAGTCCACATCCTGCTAGGAGCCTGGAGGACGTAAGTCCGACAGGCTCCTAGTGCGGCAGCGCGTCGTTGAAGGCCAGGGCGATGATCTGATTGCCCTGGTCGTTGGGATGCAACCCGTCGCCAAGCAACAGCGTCTCGGCATCGCCGAATTCCGCGTTAAGATCCACCAGGGTGGTGCCCGTGGCGGAGGCCAGGTTGCGGATGGCGTCGTTCAACCGGTCCACGGCGGAGGTCCAAGGGCCGTGTTCGCCGAGCATGGGCGTCAGCGTGGCGATCATGGGCACGGTTTTATTGGCCTGCGCCTGCTGGAGCATGTCCGCGAGGTTGGCGATGGTGCTGTTTTGATCGCGGCCCATGATGACATCGTTGGCGCCGTACAGGATGCAGATGTAGCCGGGCTTGTTGGCGGCCAGCGCACCGCCCAGGCGGGCCAGGCCGGCGCCGCTTTCCTGCCCGCCCACGCCGGAGTTAATGACGGTCTTGCCGCTCAAGGCCGCCAGCCGCGCCGGATACGGCGCGCCTCCGCCCTCCACGCCCGCCGTGATGCTGTCGCCGAAGGCCAGCACGACATTGGGGTTGTTGTCGCCAAAATCAGCCGGCACCGGCGCCTGATTGCCGCCATCGCCGCCGCCGCAACCCGCCGCCACCCACAGCAGCACGGCCGGCAGCCAAGCCAGCACCGGCATCACCCGGCGGCGCGCAGCATTCATCGTGGGCATTCTGCTCATCGTTTGGACGGCCCGTTTCTATACGCGGACCGGCCGGACAAAGCAAGCTCGCAGCAGCCGCCGGCGTGAATCACACCCGGCGTGGGAAGTTTTCTGTAACCGCGGAGGGGCGCAGTGCGATTATATGATTAAGAAGCCCGGCTCGGAAAGCCAGCCGTGATAAAGGAGTTCAAGATGAAGAGATGCATCGGAATCATCGTCGGTGCCGGCCTGCTGGCGACCTGTAGTGTCTGGGCTCAAGCCCCGGGGGCCAAGCCGGACACCGTTCCTGAAGGCGCCGGCGCGAAACCCGCGTTCCACCACCCGGGCGAAATCATGCTCGGCCTGTTCCATAAGCTGAACCTTACGCCGGAACAGAAGGAGCAGATCAAGAAGATCATGGAGCAGAAGCGGGATCAGAACAAGGCGGCGCAGGAATCGGTGATGACGCTCCGGAAGCAACTGATGGAGCAGATGGGCAGCGACAATCCCGATCCGGAGAAAATTCGCGCCCTGCACCGCCAGCTCGGTGAACTGGAGGGCAACCTGGCCGCCAGCCGCGCGGAAGGCCTGAAGGAGATCAAGGCCCTGCTGACGCCCGAGCAGCAGGCGCAACTGGCCAAGGAAGTGAGCGGGGCGCGCGAGCATCTGGAACAGGCGCGGAATCAATGGCGGGAACGCCTGGAGAACCGTGCGAAACAAGAGAAAAAGACGCCCAAGCCGGTCCCCGCTGCCTGAGTTCACGTTAACCGTGAACGCGACACCCCGGGCAGGCTGCGCTGCCCGGCTGTCTTTTGCGGGAGTTCTATGATAGCATCCGGTCGCGATGACGCCGGGCTCGCCAGAAATAACGGACGCGGAACTGATCGGTCGCGTGCGGACGGGTGACGTCAATGCCTTCGAGCCGCTGATCACGCGACACCGCAATCAGGTGTTGGGCATTGTGGCCCGGCATGTGCCGCCGGCGGAGGTGGCCGCGACGGCGGAGGATGTGTTTGTACGCGCGTTTTTGTCGCTGAAGAGCTACCGCGCGGAACGGCCGTTCAACCACTGGCTCGCCCGCATTGCGGTGCGCGCGTGCTGCGATTTCTGGCGGCAGCGGAAGCGTGTTCCGGAGTTGGCGGCGGCCGCGTTGAGCGGCGACCAGCAGGAGTGGCTGGAGCAGGCCACGCAGGCAGCCGCCCAGGAAGTCTTCGCCCGCGATGGCGAACGCCGCCGGGCGGCCGAGGTGTTGGATTGGGCGCTGGCGCGGTTGAGCGCGACCGAACGCACGACGGTGACGATGTTGCACCGCGACGGGTACAGCGTCCGGGATATTGCGCAACTGCTGGGTTGGACGACGGCGCGGGTGAAAGTCACGGCGTTCCGCGCGCGGCATAAACTGCGCGGCTTACTGGGCGCCGAGCTGCGCAAGGAGAGGTGAGACATGCAACGACACGCAACGGATGTGGACCGGGTGGAAGAGGCGCTCTGGCGGGGGAACGCGCGGAGCCCGGAATCCCCCCTGGCTGTCCCCATCGAGGTCTGGCAGACGAATGTCATGCGGGCCATTCGTCTGGCGGCCGCTCACGGCGGCCATGAGTTGGATTTATCCTGGCTGGCCCTGCAGCGGACAGCGGCCCTGTTGGTGCTGACCGCCGCCATGAGTTGGATGTTGGTCTCGTATATCACGCCGGCGACGGAGACCTTGCTGGCGCAGGAGGCCTGGCTGAGCCATTCGGAGGTCGTCAACCTGGATAGCTGGAACGGGGAGTGAAACGCCCATGAGCAAGCGACGCATCTGGTTGCTGTTTACCCTGACCTTTGTGGCCGGCGTGCTGGCTGGCTCAGCGGGCATGCGGGCCTTTCAGCGCACGCATATTCAGCGGTTCATGCATAGCGACTCGGAGCACCAGCATGAGTACGTCCTGCGCCGGCTGAATCAGGAACTGACCCTGACCGCGGTGCAGCAGACGCAGGTGCAAACCATCATGCGCGACACGCGGGAACAACTTGCCAAGCTCCGCCAGCGCACTCAGCCGGAGGTCCGGCGGATCCAGCAGGAAAATAACCAGCAGATCGAAAAGCTCCTCACACCGGAACAGGTGGTAAAATACCAGCAACTGATGGACCGTTGGTCCTCCACGCGCTCCCACCGGACGGGGAGCGACCCCGGCCGCGAGGAACATGCGCCGCGCCACCATCGTTCGACGAACGCCGTCGAGCGCCCCTGATTTTACGCGGAGTTCAGGGTTCAGGGT
>CAIQIC010000222.1 GCA_903871765.1 uncultured Lentisphaerota bacterium | reverse complement strand
CCGCCGCCTGACCGCCGCCTACATGACGCCGGCCGGCGACCTGCAACTGCCCGGCCCGCGCTGACCGGCGCCCACCCCACCCCTGCCTCCCGTTGATCCGCAGGCTCATGCCGCTTTGATTCCGGCCTTGGCAGGACGCTTATACCGCGAGCGCCGTCCGTCGAATCTCTGCGCCTCCGCGCCTCTGCGCGAAAATGATTCTGTCAACAATGATTCTGTTAAGATTTCAGCAGTATCTGGCCCGCTAAACACGCGAAAGGCGCGAAATACGGAATGTTGAATGTCGCGCCCTGACCCCTGCAGCCTCCGAAATCAGAAAACCGGCAACCGGGCCATCCCGGCGTTAGAGCATCCCGCCACACCCGCGGCAGACCGCAAATCCTGGCTTTCTTTTCCCGGGCGGGTGCGGTAGCTTCCTCCGCATGGCATCTGCGGCTTTCTTTCAGACGAAACTGGGCGTAATACACCTCGGCGATTCGCTGGCGTTCATGCGGGAATCCGTGGAATCGGCCTCGGTCGATCTGATTGTGACCAGTCCCCCTTTTGGTTTGGTGCGCAAGAAGACCTATGGGAACGTGGACGCCGATCATTACGTTGAGTGGTTTCGGCCTTTTGGCGCGGAGTTCAAGCGAGTTCTCAAATCATCTGGCTCTTTGGTGATCGACATCGGCGGGGCGTGGATTCCGGGGCAGCCCACGCGGAGCCTATACCATTTTGAACTGCTTCTGATGCTCTGCAAGGAAGTCGGCTTTCATCTGGCGCAGGAGTTGTTCTGGTGGAGTCCTTCGCGATTACCAACACCTGCCGAGTGGGTAACGGTCCGCCGGGTCAGGGTCAAGGATGCGGTTGACTGCGTTTGGTGGCTCTCCCCGACCCCCTGGCCCAAGGCCAGCAACCGGCGTGTGCTGGCCCCATACAGTGACGCAATGCGAAGCCTCCTCAAGAACGGTTATAAGCCAAAATTGCGACCCAGTGGGCACGACATCAGCGACAAGTTTGGTACTGACAACAAGGCTTCGATTCCGCCAAACATCATTGCCGTGCCGAACACGGAGAGCAACTCCTATTACTTGCGGTACTGCAAAGAGCACGGGCTGCCGCAGCATCCCGCGCGGTTTCCGGCGGAACTTCCGGAATACTTCATCCGCATGCTGACGGACAAAGGAGATGTGGTTCTTGACCCATTTGCCGGGAGTTGCGTGACCGGCGAAGTCGCTGAACGCTTGAAACGGCGGTGGACGTGTTGCGACCTGGTTGAAGACTACCTGAAGGGCGCTCTTGCTCGTTTCAAACGGGCCGAGACGTTTTTCTCGGAGGTGGGCAATGCCAGGGACATAGCCTACAAGCTCTATCACCCGTCGACCATGTGGGGGAGCGGCGACGATCAGCCGTTGGCGGCGGATGGCGGGAAGAGTCGGAAGAATGTTCAGAAGGTTACGTATCCAGTGCCAGAGCCAAGCACGGTTGCGGCGGTCAGAGAAAAAGGGCTTAAGGGGAAGGCGAAGCGCAGGAATCAGAAGCCTGGCAAGAAGGATCACCTGTACACGAGGGATTAATACCATGCCAGCGGTGAGAACGAATGTTCTTGTTGATGCCATCCTGGATGCCTATCAGGAT
>CAIQIC010000221.1 GCA_903871765.1 uncultured Lentisphaerota bacterium | reverse complement strand
TCACAATAGACTATCCGGCCGGATAGTCTATTGTGAGGTCCCCCAGCGTGCCGATGATGTTTTTATCCCGCCAGCGCCGCAATGTGATCGTTGTTAATATCATGTATAACAACAGCTTGGCATTCAGCGCAGCCAGAATAATATCCCGTGCGATTATATTGCTGACCTAACAATAGAACATCCGGCCGGAGGGTCTATTGTTAGGTCCATGTGCCTTGGTGTTAAGATTTTCATGGGGGGGAAGGATCCACGGCCATGCCCGCCGGCCATGCAAGACAAGCCGTCACAGGGAAGCGAGTCCCAGGATCCGGACGCGCACGTCAGGCTTGCGCTCCGGCGGCAAGCCGGTCTAGATTGGGGCCGATGAATGGCACGGCCCAGCAACCGATGATCCTGGCGGCGCGGGAGGTGAGCAAGACCTACACGCTGGACAGCGTGGCCCTTGACGTGCTGAAGAGCGTGACCCTGGACGTGCGCGCGGGCGAGACGCTCTCGATCATGGGCGCCAGCGGCGCGGGCAAGTCCACCCTGCTGCATTGCCTCGGCGGGCTCGACCGGCCGACGTCCGGCACGGTGGTGTTCCAGGGCCGCGACCTGTATGCGCTCTCCGGCCCGGCGCGGACGGAGGAGCGGGCGACCCGGATCGGCTTCGTGTTCCAGGCCTACCACCTGCTGCCGGAATTGAGCCTGCTGGAGAACGTGCTGCTGCCGGCGCTGTGCCGGCGCGGCGCGCGGGCGCGGCGGGCGGAGCTGAAGCGGCGTGGATTGGAACTGCTGGACAGCGTCGGCTTGCGCGCACGCGCCGGCCACCGGCCGACGGAGCTGTCCGGGGGCGAACAGCAGCGCGCGGCGCTGGCGCGGTCGCTGATGAACGAGCCGGAGCTGGTGCTGGCGGACGAGCCGACGGGCAACCTGGATTCGCACACCGGCCGGCAGGTGCTGGACTACCTCTTCCGCCTGACGCGCGACCGCGGGCACACGCTGGTGCTGGTGACGCACAATGCGGACGTGGCGGCCCTGTGCGATCGGGCTTTGATTTTACGGGATGGAAGATTATCCTGATGCAGCGGCTGGCGCCGCCGCGCGAGACGGGCGCGGCCCCGGACGGAGGCGGAAGAGCATGACCATGAAAATTTATCTCAACGGCCGGCTGGTGCCGGAAAACCAGGCCAAGGTCTCGGTGTTCGATCACGGCCTGCTCTACGGCGACGGCGTGTTCGAGGGCATCCGCGCCTACCACGGACGCGTGTTCAAGCTGGACGAACACCTGGACCGCCTCAGCCGCTCGGCCCGGGCCATTGACCTGAAACTGCCCATGACGCCGGCCGCGCTGGCTCAGGCGGTGATCAAGACCTGCCGGGCCAATGACATCCAGGATGGCTATATCCGGCTGATCGTCACGCGCGGCATCGGCAACCTGGGCCTGAACCCCTACACGTGCCGGACGCCCCAGGTGATCATCATCGCCGGCGCCATCCAGCTTTATCCGCAGAAGCTGTATGAAACCGGGCTGAGCGTGATCACCGTCGGCACGCTGCGCAACCACACGGAGGCGATCAACCCGCGGATCAAGAGCCTGAACTATCTGAACAACATCCTGGCGAAGATCGAGGCCATGAACGCCGGCTGCATGGAATGCATCATGCTCAATCCGCAGGGGTTCGTGGCCGAGGCCAGCGGCGACAACATTTTCGCTGTGCGCGGCACGACGCTGCTGACGCCGCCCTCGTGGTGCGGCGCGCTGGAGGGCATCACGCGGCAGACGGTGATGGAGCTGGCGCCCGAGCAGAACCTGCAGGTCCGGGAGCAGGTGCTCACGCGCTACGACCTGTACACCGCCGACGAGGTGTTCCTCACCGGCACGGCGGCGGAAATCATTGCCGTGGTCAAGGCCGACCACCGGACCATCGGCCGCGGCCGGCCCGGGCCTGTGACCCGCCGGCTGGAGCGGGTGTATCGCGCCTATGCGCAGAGCGCCGGCACGCCGCTGGCGTGAGCCGGCCGGGGCCGGGGCGGAGAACACCATGCACTGCGAAGTCTGCCAGGAAAACGAGGCCACGGTCCACCTGACCCAGATCGTGGATGGCCACGTGAAGAAAATCAACATGTGCGAGGCCTGCGCCGCCAAGAGCGGGCTGGAGATGAAGGGCGCCCTGTCCATCACGGACATCCTGCTCGGGCTGGGCGGCGTCAAGCCCGCCGGCCGGCCGGAAGCGGACCGTGCGTGCCCGCGTTGCCACATGCGCCGGGCGGATTTCAAGAAAACCGGCCGGCTCGGTTGTCCGGACTGCTACGAAACGTTCACCGCGGAACTGGCGCCCATGGTGCAGTCCATGCACCACAGCAGCCAGCACGTGGGCGGGATCCCCGTCCACGAGGAGCTGCGCGTGCAGAAGACCGCCGAGATCGCCGCCCTGCAGCAGGCGCTGGACAAGGCCGTGGCGGGCGAGAACTTCGAGGAGGCCGCGCGGCTGCGCGACCGGATCGCGACCTGCCGCGCCCAGGGCAGCGCCGCGCCGGAGAAGGGCGACGTATGATCGTGGACGATCTGCTGCTGCAGCCGGGCGCCTGGCTGGCGCCGGGTGCGGACACCGGCATTGTCGTCAGCAGCCGCCTCCGGCTGGCGCGCAATCTCCGCGACGCGGCCTTCCCCGGCTGGGCCGGAGAGGAGGAGTGCGAAAAGATCTGGCAGCGCTTGCGCCCCATCCTGCAGGGCCTGCCGGAACTGGCGCCGGTGGTGGTTTTCGGCATGGCCGAGCTGGACGACCTCGAACGCATGATCCTGTTCGAGCGGCACCTGATCAGCAACGAGCAGGCCCACAAGGGGCGCGGTAGCGGGCTGGTGGCCACGAAGGATGAGAGCCTGTCGGTGATGGTCAACGAGGAGGATCACCTCCGGCTGCAGGCGATGAGCCCCGGCCTGACCCTGCGGGCCATCTGGCAGCGCATTAATGCGCTCGACCACGCGATCGAACAGCAGGTGCCCTACGCGTTTTCCGTGAAGCTCGGCTACCTCACCGCCTGTCCAACCAACGTCGGCACGGGTCTGCGCGCCAGCACCATGCTGCACCTGCCGGGGCTGGTGCTGATGAACGAGCTCAATCCGGTGCTCAAAGGCCTGACCAAGATCGGTCTCGCGGTGCGCGGCCTGTGGGGCGAAGGCACCGAGGCCACGGGCAACCTCTTTCAGATTTCCAACCAGATCACCCTCGGCGACCGCGAAGAAAACATCGTGCAGCACATTGAACAGATCGTGCTCGAGGTGGTCGAACATGAACGCCACGCGCGTGCCCGGCTGCTGGAGCGCAAGGAGCTGGTGTTACGCGATTATGTGGGCCGCGCCTACGGCGTGCTGACGCACGCGCACCTGCTGTCCTCGAAGGAAGCGCTGGACCTGCTCTCGGGCTTGCGCCTGGGCATTGACTTGGGGCTTGTCCCGCGCGTGGACCGGCAGGCGGTGGACCGCCTGCTGCTGCTGACCCAGCCAGCGCACCTGCAAAAGCTGGAGGCCAAGAGTTTGAAGGCGAAAGACCGCGACCGCGTCCGCGCCGAACTGGTTCGGACGCAGTTGACGTAAGGGCGAAAGGCATTATGAGCGGCGACATGGACCGGTTCACGGAACGCGCCAAGAAGGTGCTGCAACTGGCCCGCCGGGAGGCTGACCGGTTCAATCACAGTTACGTGGGCACCGAGCACCTGTTGCTGGGTCTCATCGTTCTCGGCGAGGGCGTGGCCGTGGCGGTGCTGGAAAAAATGGGCCTGGATCTGGACACCGTCCGCCTCGAGGTGGAAAAAGCCGTCGGCTCCGGTCCGGAAACCAAAACCGCCGGCAGCGTGCCTCTGACGCCGCGCGTGAAGAAGGTCCTCGCGCTGGCCGGCCAGGAGGCGCACCAGCTCGGCCACGATTACATCGGCACGGAGCATCTGCTGCTGGGCCTGCTGCTCGAGGGCGAAGGCGTGGCCGCGCGCGTGCTGAAGAACCTGAACGTGGACCTGGACAAGACGCGGGCCGAGATTCTCCGGGAGCTCCACGCCGAAGGCGAGCCCGGCGCGGAACCGGCGGCTGACGCCGCCGAGCCGCAGGCCCGGAAGGGAGCCGCCAGCCCGGCGAACAAGACGCCGGCGCTGAATACGTTCGGCCGCGACCTGACCGAGATGGCGGCCAAGGGCCAGCTCGATCCCGTCATCGGCCGCGTCGCCGAGATCGAGCGCGTCATGCAGATCCTCTGCCGCCGCACCAAGAACAATCCCGTGCTGCTCGGCGAGGCCGGCGTCGGCAAGACCGCCATCGTCGAGGGCCTGGCGCAGGCCATCGCCAAGGGCGACGTGCCGGAAATCCTCCACGGCCGGCGCGTGATCACGCTCGACCTGGCGCTGATGGTCGCCGGCACCAAGTACCGCGGCCAGTTCGAGGAACGCATCAAGGCGGTCATGGACGAAATCCGCCGCATGAAGAACATCATCCTGTTCATTGACGAGCTGCACACCATCATCGGCGCCGGCGGCGCCGAGGGCGCCATGGACGCTTCCAACATCATCAAGCCCGCCCTCTCCCGCGGCGAACTGCAGTGCATCGGCGCCACCACGCTGGCCGAGTACCGCAAGTCCATCGAAAAGGACGCGGCCCTCGAACGCCGCTTCCAGTCCGTCATGGTCCGCGAACCGACCATCGAGGAGACGATCGAAATCCTCAAGGGCCTCCGCGCGCGCTACGAGGAACACCACCATGTCCACATCGGCGACGCCGCCCTGGTGGCCGCGGCCCAGTTGTCCGCCCGCTACCTGCCCGACCGTTTCCTGCCCGACAAGGCCATTGACCTCATGGACGAGGCCGGCGCGCATGCCCGCATCACCCGGCTCACGCGTCCGCCGATCCTCAAGAGTCAGGAGCGCACGATCGAGGAACTGCGCCAGCAGAAGGAAGCCGCCATCCGCGACCAGCATTTCGAGGAAGCCGCCGCGTTCCGCGATCGGGAGCGCGTCGCCCGCGAGGAACTGGAGCAGGCGCTGACCGCCTGGCGCCAGCAGGGCGATGCCGACCAGACGACCATCGGCGAGGAGGACATCCTGGCCGTCACCGCCCGGTGGACGGGCATCCCGCTGACCAAGATGGAGCAGAAGGACATGAGCCGCCTGCTGCAGATGGAGGCCGAGCTCAACCGGAACGTCATCGGCCAGCCGGACGCCGTCGCCGCCATTGCCCGGGCGCTGCGCCGCTCGCGCGCGGACCTCAAGGACCCGCGCCGGCCCATCGGCTCGTTCATCTTCCTCGGCCCGACCGGCGTCGGCAAGACGCTGCTGGCCAAGGCGCTGGCCGAGTTCATGTTCGGCAACGCCGACGCGCTGATCCGCGTGGACATGTCCGAGTACATGGAGAAGTTCAACGTCTCCCGGCTCGTCGGCTCGCCGCCCGGCTATGTCGGCTACGAGGAGGGCGGGCAGCTCACCGAGAAGGTCCGCCGCCGCCCCTACGCCGTCGTCCTGTTCGACGAGATCGAGAAGGCCCACCCGGACGTCGCCCACATCCTGCTCCAGATTCTGGAGGAGGGCAAACTCACCGACGGCCTCGGCCGCAGCGTGGATTTCCGCAACACGATCATCATCCTGACCTCCAACCTCGGCCACGATCTCATTCGTAAAGGCGGCGGGCTCGGCTTCGCCGAGCAGGCCGAGGGGGCCAACTACGCCCGGCTCAAGGAACAGATGCTGGAAGAGGCCAAGAAGGTTTTCCGGCCGGAGCTGCTCAACCGCATCGAGGACGTGGTCGTCTTCCGCCAGCTCGGGCGCGAGGACGTGCAGCAGATTCTCGACCTCGAGCTCGCCAAGATCCGCGCGCGGCTGGCCATCCGGAAGATGGCGATGCACCTCAGCCCCGCCGCCGGCGATTTCTTGTGCGCCAAGGGCTTCGAGCCCGCCTATGGCGCGCGCCACCTGCGCCGCACCGTCGAGCGTTACCTCGAAAACCCGCTCGCCGAGGAGATCCTGAAGGGCCACCTGGTGGACGGCGAGCCCGTCGAGGTCTCCGTCGCAGGCGACGCGCTCAAATTCGCGCAGCTCGCCGCGGCGAGCTGAGCCGTCAGCCCCGCGCCGTGCGGGCCAGGAAGTCGCGGGTCAGCGCGGCCAGGCGGTCGGTTTCGAGCAGGAAGGCGTCGTGCCCGTAGTCGCTCTGGATTTCCATGTAGGTGGCGTCCACGCCGTTCTTGAGCAGGGCGCGGACCAATTCCTCGGACTGGGCGGGCGGGTAGAGCCAGTCGGAGCTGTAGCTCAGGATCAGGCAGCGCGCCTGGACGTGGCGGAAGGCGGCGGCCAGGTTGGGCAAGCCGTGGCCGAGGTCGAAATAATCAATCGCCTTGGTCAGGTAGAGAAACGAGTTGGCGTCGAAGCGTTCGGTGAAGATGACACCCTGGTGCTTGAGGTAACTCTCAACCTCAAACTCGGTGACGAATTGATAGCCGTACTTCTCGCGGCTCTGGAGGCGGCGGCCGAATTTCGCGCGCATCGAGGTTTCGCTGAGATAGGTGATGTGGCCGATCATGCGCGCGACGGCCAGGCCGGCCTTGGGGATGGTCCGGCCGTAGTAATCGCCGCCCGCCCAGTTCGGATCGGCGTAGATCGCCTGGCGCGGCACCTCGTTGAGCGCGATGCTCTGGGCCGAGACCCGTGCCGTGGAGGCCAGCACGATGGCGCTTTTGACGCGGTCCGGATAGGAGACGGCCCACTGCAGCGCCTGCATGCCGCCCATGCTGCCGCCGGTGACGCACAGCCATTGTTCGATGCCCAGGTGCTCCGTCAGCCAGCTTTGCGCCGCGACCATATCGGCCATGGTGATCACCGGAAAACTCATGGCATAGGGCTTGCCGGTGGCGGGGTTGATGGAATTCGGGCCGGTACTGCCGCGGCAGCCGCCGAGCACGTTGGAACAGACAATGAAATAGTTCTCCGTGTCGAACGCTTTTTGGGGCCCGACGGCGTTGTCCCACCAGCCAGGCTTCTTGTCGCCGGCCGCGTGCCGGCCGGCGACGTGGGCGTCGCCGGATAGGGCATGCAGGATGAGGATCGCGTTGCGGCGGTCCTTGTTCAGCGCGCCGTAGGTCTCGTACGCCAGCGTGATCGGGCCGAGCTTCGCCCCGCTCTGCAGCTTCAATTCGCGGTCAAAGGTGACGTGTTCGGTTTTGACAAGCATGGGGTCACAAGCTGACGTAATTGAAGCCCAGGTGCCGCGCGGCTTCGCGATCGAAGAAATTCTTCACGTCCATCAGCACCGGCGTGCGCATTTTCGCCTTCAGGTCGGCCAGCGTGAGCCCGCGGAACGCGTCGTGCGCGTTGATCAATACGACGGCGTCGAGGTCGCGCGCCTGCTCCGGCAGAAGCGTTTCCACGCCGAAATGCCTCTGCAACTGCTCGGGGGTGGCGTGCGGCTCCCACACCCTGACGTGCGCCTTGAAGCCCTTGAGGTACTTCACCACGTCGATCGCCCGCGTGTTGCGGAAGTCCGGCACGTTCTCCTTGAACGTCATGCCCAGCACCCAGACGTTCGCCCCGGCGGGCAGCCGGCGGGACTCGTTCAGCGCCCGCACGGTCAATTCGCCGACGTAGAAGCCCATGCCGTCGTTGATCCGCCGCCCGGCCTGGATCACCTCCGGATAATAGCCCAGCTTGATGGCGCGATTGACGAGGTAATAGGGATCCACGCCGATGCAGTGGCCGCCGACCAGGCCGGGGTGATAGCGGTGGAAATTCCACTTCGTCCCGGCCGCTTCGATCACGTCCCTGGTGTGGATGCCCATGCGGTTGAAGATCTTGGAGAGTTCGTTCATCAGCGCGATGTTCAGGTCGCGCTGCACGTTCTCGACCACCTTCGCCGCCTCGGCGGTCATGATGTTCGCCGCCTGGTGCACGCCGGCGGTCACCACCGCGCCGTACACCGCCGCCGCACGCGCCAGCGCCGCCGCGTTATGGCCGCTGACGATCTTCTTGATCGTCGTCACCGTGTGCAGCTTGTCACCCGGGTTGACGCGCTCGGGCGAATAGCCGAGATCGAAAGCGCCCAGCTTGAGGCCGGACTTCTTTTCCAGGATCGGCAGGCAGACGTCCTCGGTCACGCCCGGGTACACGGTGCTTTCGTACGACACCAGCATACCCGGTTGCAGGATGGCGCCGACGATCTCCGACGCCTTCTCCACCGGTTCGAGGTCCGGCTCGTTGGCCGCGTTGACGGGCGTCGGCACCGCGACAATGACGAACGTGCAACGCTTGAGCTCCTGCGGATCGCAGGTGAACGCGAGGCGCGGGTTCAGCAACTTCGCCACGTCGCTTTCGCCCGTGTGGTCGCGGCCGGATTTCAACTCCGCGACGCGTTCCGGCTTCACATCGAAGCCCACGACGTCGAACTGCTCGGCAAACGCCAGCGCCAGCGGCAGACCGACGTAGCCCAGGCCCACCAGCCCGATCACTTCCTGCTTCGTATTCATGGTGCTTCCCATTTCCGCTCCTGGACCTGAAAAGAGCAGTTAAACTACGGCTTGATCATCATTGCTTTGCGCGCCTTTCGCGTGTTGCGTAGCGATCTCAACTTCCGAATCCAGGCTGCATCCTTTTCCTGCACGGCAAAATCAGCGTCCCGGCGCCGGCCACAACGGCGCGGGATACAACTGCGCGTCAATCATTTGCTGCACGCCCGCGGCCACGGCCGGCTTGTCCTCCGGATACGTCACGCCCAGCCAGTTCTCGCGCGAGGCGAGCACCTGCACGGTGGCCGCGCCGCGTTGCACGAGGCCGTCCACGGTGGTGGGCAGCAGGCACTCGGCCTTGGGCTCGTGACCGGCGCGGACGAGGAAGGCGCCGAACGCCTCCGCCGCCTGCGCGAAGAACGCCGGCGTAAACCCCCACATGTTCATGGACACCGGCTCGTCGGCGGTCAGCGGCCGCCACGTCTCGCCGTCGAGGAACCGCGCCGCGGTCCCGGTCTGCTCGATCTTCGTGCGCTCGACCACGGTCTGCAGCAAGCCCGCCGGGTCCGCCTGGCAGATGCCGCGCGACACCGAACCGTGCGCGCTCAGCGTGTTACGCAGCGTGAAACCCACCAGCGCGTACCGCGGCCGGTCCGGCGCCACGCCGCGCAAAAAGTCCGCCAGCACCCGGTAAGACTGCCGGCCGTAGAAATCGTCCGCGTTGACCACGCCGAACGGCTCCCGCACCGCGTGCCGGCAGACCAGCACGGCGTGCGTGGTGCCCCAGGGCTTCTGGCGGGCGGCCGGGGGCTGGAAACCCGCCGGCAGTTCCGCGGTCAGTTCCTGGAAAACGTAGTCGCAGGCGATGCGGCCCCGCAGGTGCAGTTCCAGTTTCGCCCGGAACGCCGCTTCGATGTCACGCCGGATGACGAAGACGATCCGGCCGAAACCGGCCTGGAGCGCGTCGTAGATCGAATAATCAATCACGATTTCGCCCGCCGGGCCGATGGGATCAATCTGCTTGAGGCCGCCGTAACGGCTGCCGATGCCCGCGGCCAGCACAACCAGGGTGGGTTGCTGCGTCTTGCTCATGTTCCTTGCCACCGGAAAATGTGCGCGCACTATACCGTTTCCGCCGCGCCGGCGAAAGCAGAAATTGGGCTTGAAACTTCCGGGCGAAACAACCACATTGTCGCGCAGGCCACCGCGGGCGGCTAGCTCAGTTGGTTAGAGCGCGTGCCTCACATGCACGAGGTCACAGGTTCGAGCCCTGTGCCGCCCACCAGTCTTCGCTCGGAGCGGGGCGAGGAGAGAAGGCTGCCCGCCGTAGCCCTGCGAGCCGAGGCGAGCAGGCGAAGGTTGGGCTGGTTGTCTGCACTCCAAGACTACGGCTGGCAAGCCATGCATGTTACAGGAATACACCCGATCGGGTGTATGAGGTGTTGACTTGCCGTTCAAAACTCTCTTTCGAGTATACAATATTCACTTAAATGGGCTTATTATGCATGGGAATATCGTCCCGTGCTTGTGTAAACCGGTCAAGATTTTTCCGGGCGAAATGTCGAAAATGATTACGAGTGGGATTGGGGTTCAGCGAAATCCCGATGCTACAAAACGATCCCTGATGATGGGGATTGGCATGGCGTATGCTTTGAAAATTTTGGCAATGTAATGCGGCTTGAACGTCAGATGGGATATAAAATGGCTTGTAAAAATGCCCATACGGAAGAAGTACTGGCTGGTCATCATGCTGTTGGCGGTCCTACTGCTGGCCATTGCAGGATTCTTCGTCATCTTCATGCTGTCCCAGTGAACACCGCATGGCTCTGCCACCGATACGCCAGGAAGCTCCCCGTGGGCCGCCTTTCCCTTATTTTTAACCGTCAGAAATTGCACGGTTTGGGGCTGTTTTGAACGCTACTCCCGTCCGTTTGCCTGGGATCTCCCGCCCTGCCTGCTACGCTTCCCGATGATGGGTGCTGGTATGAAATATGCTGGTATAAGTGCGATGCGCGTTGATTATCGCGCAGACGATAGGGTGTGTTATGATAATCCCGGGAAAGATTATGGGCCCGCGTGCTCAGACGCCTAAGAAAAAAATTTCCAAGGGGGACGCTGGGTTGATGGCGGTTCTGATGCTCGCCTTGGCGGGGTTTTTCGTTCTGGAGGCGATGACGGTAGCGATGTCGCTCTGAAATGCTGCCACGCCAAGCCCCCCACGGAAACCGCCATTTTCGCCCGATTTTAGCCGGTTAACCCGTACAAGTTTGAGTGATTTAGAAACGTTTCATCCGTTTGATCTTCATTCTTTTCGCGCTGGAGATGATGTCGGCCTGAGATCAGCCGCCCGCTCCTCGATCCTGTTGTGACCCCTTCCGGCCTGTCGGCCTTTTCGCATTTTTGCCTTTCCACGACCGGCGCAGGCTGCACCAACGGGCGCCGGTCAGCGGGCCCGGCGGTGCAGCACGGCGATGAAGATCAACAGGCCCAACAGCAAGCACGTACAGGCTAGCGCGTCCGTCGCGTCGCCGCGGACGCCCCACCACGGCGACCAGGGGCGGTTCGGGGCGGCGTCGGTCAGCAGGTTGTTGGCCTTGATGCACCACACCCAGGCGGCATGCGCGCCGACGGCCAGCCAGATGGTGCGCGTATGCCAGACCATCGCGCACAGCACCAAGCCCAGCAGCGTCAGGTTGAGCAGGCGCAGACCGAAGTGCGGAACGTCCGGAACCTGCGTCACGGTGGATTGCAGCACGGACCAGGCGGCCGCGACGCCAGCGGGATGGTCAAAGGCGGCGCGGGCCGGCCCGACGAAATGCACCAGACCGAACAGCAGGCTGGAAACCACCGCGGCCGCGCCCCAGCCCCAGACGCGCGCCCAGAGACGAAAAAGGATGCCGCGCGCGACGGTTTCCTCGAGCACGGCCACGACCGCGCCCGAGACCGCATAGCCCAACAAGGTCAGGGGCACCGCTGTGTCGGGTGCCAGCGGGCTGGATACGCTCCAGCCGCACAGCCAGGTGCAGAGCGCCAGGCCGCCCAGCGTCAGCAAGCCCAGCGCGACGCCCTGCAGCACGTCGCGCCAGCCGGCGCCCCGGCTGTCCGTTGCGACTTCATCCCGCCAGCCGCTATCGCGCCAGCCGCGCCAACCGGTCCGGCGCAGCAATAACGGAAGCAGCAGCACCGCCCATAGCTGGAGGCAACGCCGGGTGACAGTCTCGGGACCTTTGCGCAGCAGCGCGTGGGACCAAGTGTCCGGTAGCGCCTGGGCCAGATACACGACCAGCAGGGAGGTCAGCACACCCAGCACGAGGCCGGCCGGCAGCAGCCAGGCCAACGCGCTGGCGGCACGCCAGCCGCTGGTGGTACGCGGCGTATTCATGCGGAGTACAGGCTCAGGTCCCAGGGTTCAGGGTTCAGGAGAGAAATGGAAGCACATCGAGGGAATGTGCTCCTGCGCAGCCGTTGCCGGAATCGGGTCACCGCTGGCACCGCCCGTCCGCGTAGGAGGAAAACGAGGCCTATGCACGCTGTTTGCCTGAACCCCGAACCCTGCTTGCCTCGCCGCAGCGTTTGCGCGCAGGCGGGGACCCTGCCCTCCTGAGTAGTTACCATGTGGACAACTCCCTACCCGCGGCGCCTCGCTCCGGTCCGGCCCGACCGGCCGCCAACAGGTCCATGACGACGGCCAGGACTTCTGCCGGCAACAGGGCCGCCAGGCTATCGCGCGCTGGCCGGCTGACGCGCGGCACGTCCCGCGCGCCGCCGGGACTGCGTTGCAAGATCTTGACCCGCGGACCGAGGGGGCCGGTGCGCGCGGGATCGGTGATCCCAAACAACCCCACCACGGGCGTGCCCACCGCCGCAGCCAGATGGATGCCGCCGCTGTCGTTGCCGATGACCAGATCGCTAACCTGCAATACCGCCGCCAGCTCGGGCAGCGAGGTTTGCCCGGCCAGATTCCGCGCCGCACCGCCGATCGTCTGCGCCAGCTCCACGCACAGCGCAGCCTCACCCGCCGTGCCCAGCAGCAGCACGGTGGCGCCCAGCCGGTCCCGCAACAACCGGCCCAGCGCGGCAAAGTACGGCGTCGGCCAGCGTTTGGAGGGGCCGCGGGCGGCGCCCGGCAGCAAGGCGATGAGCGGACGGGCCAGCCCGCGGAAATGCTGCTGTGCGGTTGCCGCGGCTTCCGCCGGTATCGTCAACCGCGGCCAGCTCTGTTGAAGGGCGGCCGGATCCAGCGCCGGCAGGTTGTGGCGCCCGGGCGAGTCCGTGGCCAGCAAGCACGCATATTCCATGACCTGATGGACCTTCTGCGGCTGCGCAGACCCAGCGCCCAGCTTTACGGGCGTGGTCAGCAGTCGGGTGCGCCCCGGCTGGCCCGGAAACCCCCGCCGCTCCGGCACGCCGGCCAGCCAGGGGATGAGCGCCGCGCGATAGGAGTTCGGCAGAATCCAAGCCGTCTCGAATCCACCCGCGCGCACCGCCGCGACCGTCCGCCAGGTGCCCCGCCACCCGCTCTCCAGCGGCAGCAGCGCATCGGGCACGGCGTGCATGCGCCACAGCGGCAGCAGTTGCGGCTTGGTCAGCAGGGTGATCTGTGCCGCCGGGGCGCGCGCCCGGAGCGCCTGCAGGGCGGGCATGGACATGAGCGCGTCGCCGAGCCAGTTGACGCCCACCACCAGCCAGCGGCTGCGGGCCGGGTTATTGGAAGCAGATGCGCTGAATGCAGGCATAAAAGTCCTCGGCCCCGCTCAGCATTTCGATCTCGACCCGCAGGAAATACATCGGCAGATCGCGTCGCTCGATGTTCGGGAAGCGCACGGCGTCCTTCTCGGTGGTGACGATGGCCTGCGCGCCGCGCTGGAGGCTCTTGTTGATCAGGTCAATGATCTCCTGCTGCTCGTAGCGGTGATGATCGGCGTAACGCTTGTGGTAGAGCACCTTCGCGCCCAGCCGGATCAGCTCGTTTTCGAAGCCCTTCGGCGCGGCGATGCCGGAAATCGCCGCGATGGGCAGCCCCTGCAGCATGGTCAGCGGCTTGCGCTCGCCGGAGAACACGTCCTGCAGATAGCGCGCACAGTGCCGGCACTCGATGATTTCCGCCGTGGGGTTCAGCGCGCGCAACTGCTGTTTCAAATCGGTCGAGCCGTCGCCGGTGGCCTTGGTGATGAAGATGTAGCTGGCGCGCCGGATGTTGCGCACCGGCTCGCGCAGGATACCGCGCGGCAGCACGTGCCGGTTGCCGAAGGGATTCGTCCGGTCCACCAGCACGATGTCCAGCCGGTGCTTGAGCGCGAGGTATTGGAAACCGTCGTCCAGGATCAGCGTGTCGCAGCCCAGGTGGCGGATGGCATGGCGGCCCGCCTTCACCCGGTTCTTGTCCACCACCACGGCCACGTTCGACAGGTTGGACGCCAGCATGAAGGGCTCGTCCCCGCTCTGGGTCGAATCCAGCAGCAACCGCTGGCCGTCCGAGACCACGCGCGGCGGCAGCAGGCCGCCGCCTTGCAGCCGGTCCTTCAGGCGGAACCAGAAAGGGGGCGCGGCGCTCTTGTAACCGCGGCTCAGGATTGCCACCCGCCGGCCTTGTTTCTGCAGCGCCCGCGCGAAGGTTTCCACGATGGGCGTTTTGCCCGTGCCGCCGACCGTCAGGTTGCCCACGCTGATCACCTGGCAACCCAGCGTATGATGGCGGAACAGGCCCGTCCGATACAGGGCCAGGCGCAGTTGCACCACCGCGCCGAACAGCGCGGAGAACATCCGCAACACCGCGCGCAGCAACGCCGCCAACCGGCCCCGCCGGCGATCTTCGATCACCGTCAGCAGGTACGTTTCCAGATTTTCCAGGGGACGGCTGGCCACGATAGGTTGCTCCCGCCGGAATGTTCCGGCCGGCTGCATGTTGCCATTCGGCGACGAAACGCGTCAAGCAGGCATTCCACAATTCGCACGAAAGCTGTGCAGGGAGCGGATTCTGCCCGTTCTAGAATCCTGCTGCCGAAGGGCCAAAACGGGATGGATCCGAGTCAAGACCCAAACCGATAATAAATGCTCATGATTTGAATTGCATTCTTTACTGGTCGCGTTCTTAATCACCTTAATCTGATCAGAAGCTGCATTTCAGCGGGGGGGTGAGGGGATGAAGAATTCAAGGAGGCGGGCGGGCGTTCTGGTTTTGCTCCTGTTTTGCGGCGGACTGGTCATCGCCGAGCTTGTCGAGGAGCAGGCAACGCCAATCGCCAGTGAGCCAGCGCTGGCCATCAACACCAACCAATACTTGAACCTGATGGCAAGCAGTTGCAACGACCTCAACGCCCTGGCACAACTCCTCGAAGACGCACAGTACACCTACCTGCCCATGCTGCCGCCGGATCCGAATTTGGTCTTCACGGCGCAAGGATCGCTGACGCCGTTCAATTTCAGCAACCTCCCGGAAGGGTTCAACCTCCAGTTGCTGATCCCGGAACAAGCCCATGGAGTTGCGGTTTACACGCTCCAAATCGCGCTCGATCCCGCCAGCCGCGAAACGGTTTTCATGAACAGCCAGGGCGCG
>CAIQIC010000220.1 GCA_903871765.1 uncultured Lentisphaerota bacterium | reverse complement strand
GTCAACTTGGGCAGCAGGAATTCGGCGGAGGGATCCGTCCGTTGCGCCAGGCTGCGCCAGAATTCGGCCGTCCCCCGGAGCACGGGGTAGACCGTGGTGGCAGCATAGCGGGGATCGGGATAGAACCGGCTGAAGCGGTAAAACAACGACGCCCCGAAACCGTCCAGATGGCGCTGCATCTCCCAGGGTGCGGCCGGGATGTTCAGTCCATCCATGGCGACTTCATGCGCAAAGGCCAGCGCGTCGGGACTTTGATTGGTGATCGCCAGTTTATCCATGAAATACCGGGCATTGCTCTTGAGCGCCTCCGGCTGCGCATGCCAGTCCAGCATGGCTTGGGCACGCTCCGGCAGACCGACGGCCGTCAGCGCCTGCACGGCCCAACCCGCGGCGCCATAGGTGAACGGATGCATGCGCCAGCAGTCCACGACAAACATGCTTTCTCCCGGCAGAAACCGCCGGCTGCCGCAGGTGCTGATCGTCCAGAACAGGGACCGATACCACAGCCGCTCCAGGGCGGCATCGGGCACCGCCAACACGGCGGTCTGCTGCCACAGCGCCTGCCAAGCCTCCGCGTGGGCGGCCCGCAGGCCGTCGAACCCCGGCCCGCCGCCGGTTGCAGCCGTCGCACAGCGTTGCACATAGTCGGCGCCGTCCCACTGCGTCGTCAGTGCGAAGACGAGCGTCACGCTCGCCCCCGGGGCCAGGTGCAGGGTGGATTGACCATCGGGCAGGGCGGACAGCGGCTGGCTGGTCCGGGCCGCCCAGGCGATGCGGGTAAATGCGTTGGTGGGCGATTGCCCGGCGACCGTTTCGGGCGCGAACTTGGTCAGCGTGAAAGCCCCCGCCGGCCAGCGCAGCTTCCACGTCCGCGCCTGGTCGCCGCCCAGGTTCTTGAGCCGGAGCACGACACAATGTTGTTCGGCCATGGAGCAGAATAATTCCGTTGCATAGCCGCAGCCCGACTCGTAGCCGACCGTGGTGGTGAGGACGCCGTCGGCCAGGCTGAGCGTCTGACGATAAGCCGCCGGCTTCCGCTCCGGCCCGAACTCGTCGCACACCATGACCGGACCGTCAATGGATTCCCGCGCCTGGGCGTCCTTCCAGACGTCGGCAGCCCAGAGCTTGGGGATACCCAACCCGGCGACATTCGCCAGCCCCCCGAGTTCCGCGTTGCCGAGCAATAATCCGAGCGCGGCGGGATCATACGCCGTGCGCACAAACGCGTACCTGGCCAGCCGATCCTGTTGCAGCCTCGCGGCCTCCGGGGAGGTCGCAGCCGACGACGCCGCGGGCGCCGCCACCACGGAGATCAGCGCCAGCAGCAGGAGCGCGCCGGGGGACGGGCGGGAGTTCTTCATGGAGCGAAGCTACGAACTCCCGCGTAAAGGGTACAGGAAAAAAACATCTGCCTTGATGAAACCGGCGGATTCCACCACCTCTTCGGTGGTTCTCACATCATCAATGGATGGAGCACTACGTAACCATTCTCACGACAATGTTCTTATCAGAGGGTTTGCTGATAACGGCCGCCCTGCTGTTGCTGTCGCAGAAATTCCTCCCGTGTGATAGCGCTGCCACGCTCTGGGGTGACAAGCGAAAAACACCACGGACTCTGAGACCGTTTCAGCGCGAGGTTCACGACGGCAACGTCGGCCCGCACGAGCGGCGCGACAGGCTGTCGCGCCCCACCCTCAACCCACCGCCGCAGGGATCCTGCGGTGGCCGGTCAGACGTCGCAGATTTTCACGGCCTGGGCCAGGGACGCCAGCGGGTCGCGCGTGGGGGAGAATTCCTGCCCGACGAAGCCGGTGAACTTCAACCGGGCGATGGCGTTCATGATGGCGGGATAGTTCAGCTCCTGGGTGTCGTCAATCTCGTTGCGCCCCGGCACGCCGGCCGTGTGAAAATGTCCGATGTATTCGATGCTCTCCCGGATTGTGTCTATGATATCACCCTCCTGCACCTGCATGTGGTAGATGTCGTAGAGCAACTTCATCCGCGGGCTGCCCACCTGCCGGCAGACGTTCACGCCCCACGCCGTGCGGTCGCACATGTAGTCCGCGTGGTTGCGCTTGGAGTTCAGCAGCTCCATGCAGAGCGTGATCTTCTTCTCCTCCGCGTAGCCGATCACCTGCTTGAGGCCGGCGACGCAATTCTTGGCGCCTTCGTCGTCCGCCAGCCCGGCGCGGTTGCCGGAGAAGCAGATGACGTTCGGCCAGCCGTGCTCGGCGGCGAGGTCAATAGACTTCCGGGCCTCCGCGATGCAGGCGGCGTGGTTTTCCACGCGATTGAAGCCCTTGCCGATGCTTTGCGCGGGCACCATGCTGCACACCAGGCCGTGCTGCTTCATGAGCGGCCAGTCCGCCGGGCCCGTCAGGTCCACGCCCTTGATCCCCATCCGGGCCACGGCGGCATAGAACTTGTCCTTGGCCGCCGCGTTCTGCGTCAGCCCGCCGTAGCACCACTGGCAGACGGTCTGTTGGATGCGCCCCTTCAGCGGCGCGTCCGCGGACGGTCCGTCGGCCTCCGCCGCCTGTCCGCGCCGGGGCAGACCCAGCGCCACCCACGCGGCGGCTCCGCCGACTACGCCCTTGATGAGTTCCCGCCGGCCCAGCCCGGCCGGTATAGCCTGTCCTGCGCGCCGCGTTTTATGCATGGCCTGCTCCTTCGCCGCCGTGTCGGGCGACGCAGGCAGGGTGAAACAATCGCGCGCCTTTGGCAAGGCGGAACTCGTCCGCCACAACCTGAAGGGCGGCTCGTGAGGATACTCGCCCTCCATTCCCCACGACAGGCTCAGAATAAACTTCTTTTGTGGGCGGGGCATCCCTGCCCCGCGTGCATGTATTTTCCGACGCACTACCGCGCATCAGGCGCGCGGCGGTACAGCGTGACGTCGTCCTGCGCCCCGGTTAAGACGGCGGCCGGCGGGCCATGGGCCTGCAGATCAAACTGGACTTCTGCCGGTGCAACCGGCTAGATTTTCCACGGTCGGTGGCCGCCGTCAGGTTCTGAAACCGGTCGCCACAATCCGGAAAGATTGCGGAGCAAGCGTATGCCAGCGACAAAGACTGTGGACGTAAAACCAGCCCCGGCCTTGCGGCCATGCCGGCGGGCGACGTTGCAGATCAACCACCTCGAAGATGGCTGCGTGGTCTATCATCCGGAACAGGAGCGCGTCCATTTCCTCAACCAGACGGCTGCCGCCGTTCTGGACCTGTGCGACGGTCACCACGGATTTGAGGACATTGAAGCGCGGCTGGCCGACCGTTTTGACCTCCACGAACCCGGCCGCAACCTGGCCGGCGATATTATACAACGCTTTATCGGGGAGGGGTTGGTCATGCTTGCTTGAGGCGGGCCCACCGCCCTTGGCCGCTGGCGCGCAGAACGGGGGCCCAAGAAAAGCGTTGACCCCTCATGTTTTTTCGGGAGACTGGTAGCGCTGTTCGGAGTTCCAACGAAAGGAGATCGCTATTTTGATCGCCATCAGGCGCTTGCTCAGGTTGGCAGGGAAGATCGCCGGGGGACGGTTGTCTGCACCGGAACGCGTTTCATGCGCTGCGGCTTGTCCTGTGGTTGTACGGCGGCTGCGCACACCATGAAATGAACCGAACCTTCAGTATTTTGGGCGATCAGGTGGTCATCGAAACGGATCAGCCGGATTGGCTGGAGCGCTTGGACGATATTGCCGTGCAGGCCCATGATCCGCGCCCCCGCAACCGGACCATCACCCTGCGCCTGGCGAAGTCGGACGGCTTCGTTCACATCGTGCACGAGGGGCAGATCATTGCGCAGGAGACCGATCTCGAAGCAGCCATCCGGATGCTGCATTTGCTGATCAACAAACTCGTGCTGGAGCCGCAGACAGAGGTCTTGAAAATCCACGCGGCTGCCGGAACCTGGCAAGGCCGTTTTTTTCTGGTCACGGGTGATCGCGGCGCGGGCAAGACCACGTTGCTGCTGAAGATGATGCTCGACGGCGCGGAGATGCACTGCGACGAAACGGTCCTGCTGCGCGACGGCCGGATTCAAACTTTCCCCCGCAAGTTTTACATCAAGACGGGCACTCTGCCATGCCTGCCGCGCGTCGCCGCCATCTGCGCCGCGAAACGAGCGTATCCCGGCTTCTATGGCGGCCGGTTCTACTTTGCGGATCCGACCGATTTCGGCTTGCCGTGGCGGAGCCGGACAGAGCGCCCGTGGGCTGTGTTTCATCTGACGCCGGCGTTTGAGCAGGCGCCGTTGCTGCAGCCGTGCGCCAAGGTGGAGATGGCCAAACAGCTCATGTTGCAAACCGTCAATCTGGCGGGTGATCTGGGCCGGCATGTGGCCCAAGTGTGCCGGCTGCTGGAAACCTGCCGCTGTTACTCCCTGCGGGTCGGCGGCCTGGACGCGACCGCCGCCTTGCTGCAAAAGACCCTGGCATGACCACCACCGGCGCCGATAACGCATGCGCAGATCCGGCGCAGGTCCGCCCGGAATGGCGCGTGCTCTTTTGCATCGCGCGGGCCAACTGGCCGCCGGCCAATACGGCCGCATGGGCTGAAGTGAGTTTATACGACGCTCAGCGGATGGGACGCTGGCTGTCGGCCTGACTCTAACATGCCGCCGCGCACGGCGCGCGGCGGTACAGCGTGACGTCGCCCTGCGCCCAGGTCAAGACGGCGTCCGGCTGATAATGGGCCTGCAGGTGGAATGCTTCAGGGCAGGTCCAGCGTGAGCGGCGCCAGGCCGGGCTGCGCGGCGGCCACCCGGCCGTCCACGGTCACCGTCAGCGTGCCGTCCTGCCAGCGGACGCCCAGGTCGTGCCCTTTCACCCGCGCGCGGCCGATCTCAAAACGCTGCAAGCCGAGGTTGAGCGGATGGATGCGCACCGCGCCGCCGAAAGGTTGCGCTTCGATCCCCGCGACGTGCCGCAGCACCAGGTCGATGAAATAGGAGTGGGCGTAGTCCAGGTCGGGCTCGTTGGGCTGACCGGTGATGGGATCGAAGTGCTCCGAGATGCACGGCCGCCGCAGGTCGCCGCCGATGAAATGCACCCGCGTGTACTTCAGCAGCAGTTCCGCGGCGCCCGGCGCCAGGGACGGATCGAATTCCTTGGCCGCGCGGGCCGCGGCATCGGCCACGTGGCAGGTGGTCATGGGCCAGTTGTTCCAGTTCCAGTAGGTCCAGCCCAAGGCCCGCAAGGCCGCCAGCTTGGGATAGTCCATGGACAGCGTCGGTACCGGGTACGGCGTCCAGAACTCAGCCGGGTTGAACAGGTGTTTGAACAACGCCAGGTGGTCTTTCCCGGCGATACCGGCCCAGAAGGGATAAAAGCCGACCGGGGTTTTGACCAGCGCCCATTCCTTGGTCACGGCATCGCGGTCGTAGAAGAATCCGGTCTTGGGATCCCAGAGCCGGGCGAGCACCGCCTGCCGGGTCTTCTCTGCCGCCGCCCGCCAGCGCTCGCGGGCGCCCTGCTCGCCCAGGGCTTCCGCGATCGCCGCCAGCGCCTGCAGGTCGGCGTAGGCGTAGCAGTTCGCATCCACCGTTTCCTGACGATACTGTAAATGCTGTTCAACCTGCTGGCGCATCTCCGCGGCGGTGCGGGCCAGCTTCAGCCCCGGCCGCAACACCACGCTCCGCTCGATGCTGTCGGCGGTCGCCGCGGCATCGCGGTCGTCCTTGGGACGCCAGGTGCGGCGGTAACTCAACAACTGGTCGAACGGATGGAAATAGAGGAAGCGGGCGCCGAATTCCTGCCCGGTGATGTTGCTCCACGGGTACGTTTCGTAAAGCCCGTCGTGGTCGGCATCCAGCTCGCGGTCGTACAGCGCGGTGGCTTGCTGCAACGCCGGCCACAGGCGCCGTAGCAGCGCCAGGTCCGGATGCAGGGCCTGGATGTCGACCAGCGCCTTGACCAGAAAGTTGTGATACGGGAAATCGATCGGCGGCCCCTGGAGGCTCGGGCCGCTGTTGGCCCCGTCGCCGTCGAGCCGGTCGGGATAAATGTGGTTGGCCAGCCTCCCGTCGTGCAGGTTTTCGTAGAACGATTGCACGTGGCCATAGGCCCAGTCCGGCGAGCGCAGCCAGCGGAGATCGAGCATGCTCGGCCCGCCGGAGTAGGTGATCAGGGCGTTGAAGCCCACCGTGCCCTCCCGCGCCAGCGGTTTGCTCCAGTGGCCGTAACCCCCGATGTTGAGTTTCGTCAGGAGCGACCACCAGCGGAAATAATAGAGCTTCTCCAGGTAGGGATCGGAACACGCGAAGCGCGGAATCGCCGCGGTCAGGGTCTGGTTCCAGTAGCGGGTGCTCTCCTGGCGGGCCTCTGCCTGGCCGGCGGCGGCCGCCGCCTGCGCCACGTCCCCGGCGACCGGTCCGAACGCCAACGCCACCACGCCATTCACGCTTTTCCCGGCCGGGACGGCCACGTCCATCTGCACCAGCCCGTTGGTGTAGGTCACCCGGTGCGTGGCCGCGAGCGATCCGCCGAACTGCGGGAGCACCGACCGCGGGTAACCGCTCGCGACCCGGAAGGCCAGGCGGCCATCCACCGCCTGCACGTCGGCCACGCCCTGCAGATCGAACGTGAAGCGCACCTGCTGCTCCCCGGCCGCGGAACTCCGCAGGACGTGTTCGATCAGCAGGGTATCGCGGGGGCCGATCCAGCAGTATTTTTCGGCCGTCAGGGCCGCCGGCGCCCGGCCGTCCGGCCCGGCCAACGGACCCGGCTGGAGCTGTACATAATCGGGCCGCCACTCGACGACGGCGCCTTGCAGCAGCTTCGATTTCACCGGCAGGTCGTCCGCCATGTAAATCAGCCGCGCGTGCTCGCCCAGCTCGGCATACAGGTTGCCGGGCCGGCCGGCAAAACAGCGGTCGGACCGGCTGCCGAGCAGTTGGCAGATGTCCGCCGGCGGGCCCTCCGCCGCCGCGAGCCAAACCGGGAGGATCAGCAGCAGCACGGCGGCATGCCGCCGCCGCTGCGTAGGCGTTGCGGGTGCGGTCGCGCGTGCGTCAGAGAAAAACATGGCGGCATGGTAGTCCGCCCCTGCGGCCTAGCAAGTACATTTATCTGCACGAGCAGGACATCGAGCAGGGTCACAGCTCCAGCGCCAGTTGCATCCTCGCCAACCTGGCCATGCAGTTGGGCCGCGCACTGGTGTACGAGCCCGCCCGGCGGCAGGTGGTCGGCGACGCGGCGGCCACCCGGGGCCCGCGCCGCGCCTGCCGCGCACCCTGGCTGCATCCCGAGCCCGACCGCGTATAACGCCGCCGGCTTCCGGCGGCGTTATTTGCCCATGTCCTTCAGGATGGCCTTCAGGCCCAGCACCGACCGCTGGCTGGCCTCGATGGGCGCGACGCCTTGGGGATACCATTCCTGCTCGACGGTGAACCATTCGGTGCCGCCCACTTCGTAGCAGGCGGTGATGATCCCCTGCCAGTTCACCGAATCCTTGCCGATGATCGGCTCCTTGCCCGCTTCGCCTTTCTTGACTTCCGGCTTGAAGTGCGTGGACTTGGTGCGGCCCGGGTACCGCCGGATCAGCGCGACCGGATCCTGGCCGGCGTTGGTGGACCAGCCGACGTCCTGCTGCAGCACGACCTCCGGCGAGGTCCGCTCGGCGAACAGATCCCAGTAGGTTTTGCCTTCGTGCTGGGCGAACTCGTCCGTGTGGTTGTGATAACCGCAATACAGGCCCTCGGGCTTCAACGCCGCGGCCACCTGGTTGAAGGTCTCGGCCAGACCCTTGCTGCGCTCGGGGTTCGCGAACGCGCCATCGCCCGGCACGATGAGGAACTTGCAGCCGATGGTCTTGTGGAAGTCGATCGTCCGTTTCAGGTTGTCGCCCGTCATCGTCCCGAGGCCGATGTGCGTGGCCGCCGCCTTCAGGCCCAGGTCGTCCAGCCGCTTGCGCAGGCCCGCGGCATCCTGACCGTATTTGTAATAGCCGGCGAATTCGACGCCGTCGAGGCCCATCTTCGCCGCCGCTTCCAGCGCCTGGTCAAAATTCTGGCCGCATTCCTTGCGGATCGAATACAACTGCAGCGCGATCGGGATGCGCCCGGCCGCGGGCGCGCCCGACGACCGACCGGGCAGCGCCAACGCCGCGGCGCCCAGGGCGGCCATTTTCAGCCAATCGCGGCGGGACCAGGTCGTGCCATGCTGTGTAGCTATCTCCGGCTTGTTCATCAGGGTTGTCTCCTTATGGTTGCTTGATGGTTCGTGAATTCTAATCCGCGCAATCGCTTATCCAAGATAATCGCGGTTGATGCGCCAACCGACGTAGACCCCCACCATGCTGGCGAGGCCGCTCAGGAAGAAGGCCGTCATGAACCCGACGTGCGCCCCGACCCACCACCCGATCCATCCGAACACCGCCATGCCGATGAACATGCAGAGCTTTTCCATAATTTCTCACAGACAAATAGCATCGCCGCCAAGAGGCGCAAGGTTAGGTTTGAAAACATTAACGTCTCGTTGGTTTTCCGCCGTTTTGTTTTCATGCTGCCAGCACTTCGTGTTCCGTTCCGCGCCAGGTCGTTGGTTGCGATTCTTCAGGTCTGCCCCCATTTCTTCTCTATGGCGTGGACCCGAATCCATCGGCACTGCTGACACCAGCCGATCGTGAATTTCTTCCACGCCCATCCCGCCAGGCATAGCCCGTATTTTCCCCACGGCTCCGTAAATCCTCATTTCGTGCATCGGATGTTCCAGCGGGGGGCCCTTTCTCCTGGTGTCATGATCTCAACTCCGATGCCCGCCTTACTTCTGCATCTGTGCAATCGGCGTAATCTGTGAATAAAAACTCCGCTTCCTGTTTTGCAATTTCAAATCCCCTCTCCATCCCCATCGTCAATCCCCGGATGCTATCCGCCGCCGCACCTTGGCCCATGAGCCGGTGATCAGGAAACTCTCGTCCATATTCTCCACCATCCGGACGAACTTGCTGATCGGGACCGCGAAGGAAAGCGCGTTCGCCGGGACGCAGGGCCGCGCCGACACATCGAACATCCCCAGCACGGCCCGCGGCTGAGGCCCCCGGCCTTCGAGGCAGGGGTAGGCGGCGATCGTGGCGCAGCCGGCCCCGAAGGGCGCGATGACGCCATGCAGGTCGGCCTGGTCGAAGCCCGCCAGGGTGAACAGGCCCGACAGCACGTCCGGCGCGGCGAAGAAGATGACCACCTCGGGATCGTCCCGCTCCTCGAGCCGGTCCCAGCGTTTGAAGACGGCGTACTTGGCCGACGCCGTGAAACGGGGCGCGTTCTGCATCCATTCGCGCACGATGTCCGGCGACTTCTTGTAGCGTTCACCCTCCAATTTCCCCGGGATGCCGCACGACAGGAAGTAGGCGAACGAGGGCGGGACCTCGGTCATGAATCCCAGGTAGCGCTTGCCGCCGTTGCACCCGATCGTTTGCTCCTCAAAGCTCAGGTCCTGGCCCTGGCGCACGACCGCAAGCTGGGCGATCAGGCACACGTGCTCGCCTGGGAGCGGCCTGAGGAGCCGGGCAAAGGACTCGTCATTCGAGTAGAAGAGCACCATGGGCAGGTCGGCACTGCCGAAGTGCTTGGACCACAGATCAAGAAACCTGTTCCGTAAATTCATATTCATGCATGTCTCCTCCAACGCTTCTCCGTGATGTCATGTCAGCCATCTGAGTCACCCATTTCCTTACGAACAATCCGCGAGCACAGCCCCGCCGGCGTGCATACGGTGACCGATATACTGCCAGAGCTTCGGGTGTAGGCCTTGTCGGCGGCGGGTGTTACCAGATAGTTGCGCCCCTTGGGATAGTAGCGGCGGAATACCTTCAGCGCCACGCAGCCTCAAGCCGTTGCCGCCAGAAAGGTCTTGCTATCATGCGAGCGTATTATACACGGCGGCCTACCAAATGTAAAGTACGGTAGCAGTGCTGTTTTATGTTGCCCATTCTCCAACTCCGTCCATCGCGCGCAGTGCGCGATGGGTGTAAACACGCCGTGCATCGGGTTGTGCGCCTTTGGCGCTCCGACACCGGAACGCGTCAGTTTCGTTCGGCTGCACCTGTCCTTCGGAGCCTTGGCGTAGGAGGAAGGCGGCGGTCCTCCGTAGCTCGGCGCAGGAGGATGGATACGTATCCGCGGCGATCCCCGATCCTCTCCGGGAGAGGACAGACGGACGGAAATCACGCGTGACCGGTGTCGCCCGATGCACGGCGCTTATTCGTCCCTCACACCGGCAATATGCCTCCGCAGCCGCTTGGCCGTTGACGGCACAGGCAACGCGCCGGAGCAATTTATTGCCACTCGATGACCAAGCCCTTGGACAAATCCTCGATGGCCAGGCCCTCGATCTTGAGCTCGCGCATTTTGTCCAGCGCGCGGGGATCGTCCTTGCCGCCTTCGAGCAGCTTGGCGCCGGCGGCGTTGCCCAGCACCTTGTCCATCGGCAGGTCGAGCAGCACGATGCGGTTGTTCCCCTGCCGGTAGTGGCTGGTGGTGTTCACGATCTTGCCGTCCACCTCGACGATGAACGACATCCGCATGCCCTGCAGCATCGCCGACATCATCGCGGCGGGCATCGCGTTGTCCGCCTTGGCCGCGGCGCCGGCCTCCTCCGGTTTGGCCGGCGCTTCCGCCGCCTGGGGCGCCGGGGCCTGCTGGAAGCTGACCATCGGCCGCGGCGTCTTGCGGAACGTCACGCGCAGGGGTTCGCCCTTGGCCTTGCCCGGCTCCGCGTTGTCGTCCTTCTTCTGGTCGGTCAGCTTGAGGTTCAACTTGGTGATGTCATTGAAACGGTAGGTGACCACGTATCCTTTCCAGCCTTGGGCATTGGTCTTGGACAACTGGCTGACCAATTTGACATCTGAGCCCAGCTCGGCGGTGCGTTTCTCGATATCGGACTTGAACATCTCCAGCGGGTCGAGCGCTGTCTTTGCCTTGGCCGCATCCACCGGCACGCCGCCCTGCTTCAGTCCCTCGGCCATGCCGGCCGCCATCTGCTCCATCATCCCGGTCACCTGCGGCGACATGTACACTTCCTCGACCAGCGTGCCGCTGCCGTCCCGCTGGAGCTTCAGCACTTTCTGATCCTGAATGCAGCCGGCCGCCATCGCCGCCAGCAGCGCCAGGGCCAACGCCCACGAGTTTCTGTTCATGCTTCCTCCTTGGTATCTCGTCATGCACCAACTGTACCAACCGCCATGGATTCATCAAGCCTGTCTTCCAGGATGGTCACGACGGTTTGCACGCATACCTGGCAGACGCTGTGCAGGAGATCGCGGTCCTGGAACGCCTGCCGGCCGGCCGCGGTGGCGAGATCGCAGCCGCCGAGGAGCTGACGGCATTCGCAGGTGCCGTGCCGGGCCTCGAAGCGGCGCAGCAACTCCTGCGTCCGGGCGTAGGTTTCCTCGGTCGCCGCCCGGTCCTGTCCCTCGCCGCGTCCATGCCGCAGGCCGAGTACCAGGATCCCGCCCGTCACCGCGCCGCAGGTGGCCTGCCGCCGCGCCAGGCCGGCGCCCAGGCCGCAGGCGATTTTCAGCGCGGTGTCGGGCGGCAACGCGTACTCATCGGCAAAGGCCCACAACACCGACTGCGCACAGTTGTACCCCGACAGAAACTTCGCCACGGCCTTATCCATACGCTCATGCCCCATGGTCATAGGCCCCTCCTCGATTCAGTCACGACAGAATCATTGAAAACAGAATCATTCCGCGATTTTTCCGATCAATGATTCTGCTGCAAATCGTTCTGTCATTCCGGAGATTTTACCACTTCTTTGCGTTCCTCCTATCGGAGGACTTTCAGCCCTCCCAGGAGAAGGGCTTTCAGCTTTGCGTTAAAATCTTCCTTTCTTGTTCAGTTGGAATGGTACGCGCTGACCCGGTCCACGCGCCGGGCCAACTCGCTCGTGTAGTGACGGCCCAGCGTGTCCTTGTGCCGGTCAATCCACTCGGTGAGCTTCGTAGAGCCCAGCGGGGGCGCCTGCACGAACAGCCGGTTCTCCATCATGCCGCGAATCTCCTCGCGGGTGATGATGACGTCTCCGACCAGCAAGCCCAGCAGCCGGCAGGCCCAGTAACCCAGCCGCGGCGGCACGGCAACGATCGGGCGCCGCACGCCCAGCGCGCTGCGGATGCGGGCGACCAGCTCGCGGTAGGTGAACGTCTCCGGCCCGATGGCTTCGAGCACCTCGTTCCGCTCGCCGCCGACCTGTTCGGCGGCGGCCTGCGCGAGGTCGTCCACGTAAATCGGCTGCAGCTTGTAGTCGCCGGACCCGAACACTCCCATCACCGGTAGATGCCGCAGCGACCAGGCGATGTTGTTGATCAGGACGTCCTCCTTCCCGAAGAGCACCGTCGGACGGAGGATGCAGTAGGAGACGCCCAAGCCCTGAAGCGTGGCTTCGAGCTCCGCCTTGCCGCGGAAGTACGGCAAATCGGACGCGTGGTCCGGGTTGGTGATGCTCACGTGGACGATCCGCCGCACCCCGGCGGCCCTGGCTGCGTCGAACAGGATCCGGGTGTTCGCCACCGCCTGGCCGTGCGTAAACAGCCGGTGATCGAACCGCACCCAGTAGGTGTTGACCAGCGTTTGCACGCCGCGCAGGGCGTCGCACAACTTTCCGGGCTCATCAAAGTGATAGAGGAAAGCCGCCACCTGCGCGCCGAAGGGATTCGGCCGGCGCGCCGAGTTGGTCAGGGTGATCACCTCGTGGCCGGCCGTCAGCAGGCGCTGCGTGATGTAGCGCCCCGAGTAGCCGAAGGCTCCTGTGACAGCGATGCGCATGATGTTCCCTTCCGATTCTGCCTTGGAGCGGAACGTATAAACGTTCCGAAAGTGCCCGGAACCGTTACCCTACTGCGCTGAAGCTTCGCAGGGCAAGCCGGTTCCGCTCCAAATAATCCAACGGCGAAATGTGTCGGCCCTCAATTCAACCTGTAAAACCCCACGTTCAAGTACGTGGCGAACAAGACCCACAGCAGGTATGGCAGGAGCAGCAGGCCGGCGAGCCGGTTCGTCTTCCCGAACCACCTGAAGAGCAGCACCAGGGTGATGTCAAGGATCGCGATGTCCACCAGGGCCAGCGCCGGTGAGCGCAGGCCGAAGAATAGGTACGTCCACGATAAATTGGCCAGGAGATGGACACCGAGGACCGTCGTGGTCAGCCAGAGGCGCGGTTTGTGCGACGAGCGGTAATAGAGCACGATCGCGGTGGCGATCATGATGTAGAGCGCCGTCCAGACCGGGGAGAAGATCCAGTCCGGCGGCGTGAGCAGCGGTCTGCGCAACGTGGCATACCAGGCGGTCATCGTAAGAATCCTGTTTTCATTTGCATTCGCACGGCCACTCTTTCACACCGGCCTGGTCTTCAGGCCGACGCGCCTGGCGGCGACGAGTTGTTTGGCGTCGGCAGAGACGAACAGCTCGACGCCGCACTCGATGGCACAACCGATGTGCAGAGCATCCAGGATTCGGACGGGACTGGATTCCAATACCGTGATGCTCGCTTGGAGCACCGACTCCGTCAGGTTGACGATGATGGCATCGCGGACATCTTGCGCCAGATGCGACTTGGCCTGCGCGTATTCGTAGGGGGTGAGGGACTTCTCCCGCAACCTGCGCTGGAGGGCGGAGACGATCTCAGGGACGCAGAGCACGCTGAGATATAATTCCGTTGCCTGGACGCACAGCTCTTCAACGTGCTGGCTGCCTGATTCTTCGATAAAGCGCTTGGCAAACGCCGAGGAATCAAAGAATACTTTCACGTTCCCGATCCTCGAGAATGGCTGCCGATAGGGCGCGTCCGCTCATGGATAAGCGCAGCGCCGGCCGCTTCCAGGACGGCTGTTGTCCGGTCGCGTCCGCACAAGGGGAGATTTCTGCGACCGGTCGTCCATGACGCAGGACCACCAAAACCTCGCCCTGCTCGACCATGGTGAGCATGTCCGAGGCGTTGTTTCTAAATTCCGTGAAACTTACGGTTTTCATTCAGCACCTTCAATCTGTGCATTACTGTACACCCATCTGCACATAATGGCAAGCGCCTTTTACCCCCCCGTGCTCACAGCCGCTCAATCACGCCCTGCAGCTTGGCGGCGACCTGCCGGCCGATAGCTTCCAAACCGGCATTCTGCACGATCTTCATGCTTCAGTTCCTCCTGCACCCGGACCAGCGCCTGCTCGTAGCCCAACGCAATCGTTTTAGTGAAATAATAGTTCATGCTTCCGCCTTCCCCCGCATTTTCGCGTCCGTTCGCGTGTTTCGCGGGTATTTATACTCTGTCTTTCGTAATCCGTCTTCACGTTGTGTCTTTGCGTTTATCTCTGTTCTTGCTCTGCGTCTCCCGCTTTGCTTTGCGCTCCTCCTATCGGAGGACTTGCAGCTTTGCGTTTAGCTTCACATCCGCGAAATCCGTCCCGCCTCATAGGGGGGATCCGTGGCAACTATTTCTTCCGTCTTATGGAATACTCCCTGCGTGCTGGCGCGTCAGGCGGCAAATTTGCGCAGGTATTTCAACGCGACGGCGAAGTCGTTCGGCAGGGGCGCCTGAATGGTCAGCGACGCGCCGGTGACCGGATGGGGGAACTCGATGCTTTCCGCGTGCAGCGCCAGGCGGCCGATCAGCGGCCGCTCGCCGGCGCGCGGCGGCTTGTAGTGCCGCTTGAGCGTGGACAGCAGCAGCCCCGCCCCGCCGCCGTAGAACGGATCGGCGAGCACCGGACAGTGCAACGCGGCGAGGTGGACGCGGATCTGGTGCTGGCGGCCGGTTTCCGGCCGGGCGCACACCAGCGCGTAGCCGCGGAATTTTTCCAGGGTCTGGAAATGCGTCACGGCCGGCTTGCCGTCCCGGTGTATCCACACCCGGCCCACGTGCCGGGGGTCGGGCGCCAGCCGCAAGTCCACGGTCCGCTCATCCTCCACTGGGACGTGCAGGGTGATGGCGAGGTAGCGCTTGTTGACCTGGTGGGTGCTGAACTGGCTCATCAGGCGGTCGAGCACCGGCCGATTTTTGGCGCACAACACCACGCCGCTGGTATCCTTGTCGAGGCGGTGCACGTTGAAGATGTCCGGGCTGAGCTGGGTGTGGACGCGGTGCATCAGGTTATCGAGGCCCTTGTCCCAGCGGTCGGGCGCGATCAGCAGCCCGGCGGGCTTGTCCAGCGCAATGAGAACGTCATCCTCGTAAAGGATGCTCAAACGGCGTGAGGTGCTCATGCGGCAAACATTGTTCGCTTTTCGGCCGCTGGGCAAGTAATCTTTCGCGCCGGGGCAACGACTCAGGCAGCCAGCAAGCGGAATTCAGAAGTCAGAATTCAGGAGTCAGAATGAGAACTCCAGGCCTGCGCATAGCAGGGGAGGTTTATTGCATGCCATTCTGAATTCTGACTCCTGAATACTGGATGCTAAGCAGATGCCGCCAGGGAAAGGATGCACACTATGAAACAATGGTTGACGATGGGCCTGTTGCTCGGGCTGGCCGGCTGCGGCCAGCCGACGGAACAGACGCCGGCCGGGCAGCCGGCCACCAATAAGCAGGAAACCGCGCTGTCGAACGTGGTGGACGTGGTGACGCAGCGCCGCGCCATCGAGGCCGGCCAGCGAGCGGCGGCAACCATCCGCCAAGTTTCGACGCAGGAAAACCAGCGTCTGAAGGAGGTCGAGGTGCCCTGACGGGGGCCGGCGGCCCGGCAGAAGAACGAAGTCAGGAGTCAGAATTCAGAAGACAGGAGTCGGAGTGCGGAAATGACTATCCACAGATTCCGCAGATTTCGCACGTTAATTCGGTGAGTAGTTAAACAGCTTTCTCTGCGTTCCTTGCATTGCTAATATTTTAAATCTCGTTTTTCGGAGAAGAATTATAACCGCCATGACGCCAAGGCCGCCAAGCTGAAAGCCCTTCGTTCAGGAGGGAGCGAAGTCGGTTGTACAGCTTATGCCCCTCCAAACATGCTGAAAATCTGCGTAATCTGTGAAATCTGTGGATAAAACGCCGTTCTTCTTCTTTCGCTTCTTCCGTACTTGGCGATCTTGGCGCCTTGGCGGTATCGTTTCTGCTAATCTGTGTAATCGGAGCAATCTGTGGATACAACGCCTGAACAACCACTCGCTGCGCCGGCGGCCGGCCCGGCGCCGCTGGGGCGCGACGAGCTGGAGCTGACCATCGAAAAGGCCGTGTTCGAGGGCCACGCCCTGGCGCGGCTCGGCCGGCATGTGATCTTTGTGGATGGCGCCCTGCCCGGCGAACGCATCCGCGCCGTGATCACCAGCCGCCGGCGGCGCTATGCGTTCGCCCGCGCGCTGGAGATCCTGGAGCCCTCGCCGGACCGCTGCACGACGCCCTGCCCCGTGTTCGGCGTCTGCGGCGGTTGCGCGTTCCTTAACTTCGCCTATCCGGCGCAGCGGACGATGAAGAAAGGTTTTCTCCAGGACGCCCTGCGCGCCTGGCCGGCGGCGGCGGACAAGATCGCCGACGTGCTCAGCATGGAGACGCCGGAGTTTTTCCGGAACAAGATGGTGTATTCCTTCGGCGGCACCGCGGACCAGCCGGTGCTCGGCATGCACCGCCGCGGGGATTTTCACGCGGTGGTCACGGCCGAACACTGCGTGCTGCAGTCGCCGGCGGCGCGCGCGATCATCCGCCGCGTCCTGGACTGGGCACAGGCCCGCAGCCTGCCGCCGTTCGACGAACGGACCAAGCAGGGTCTGCTGCGCGACCTGACCGTGCGCGAGGGCAAGCGCACCGGCCAGCGCCTGGTCCTGCTGACCGTCACAGCGCCGCACCCGGACCTGGCCGCCCTGCCGGAGGTGCTGGGCGAACTCGCCGACACCGTGCTGCTGGGGTTCAGCCCGGCCGCGCATAATGCCAGCCGGCTGACCGGCACCGAGGTGCTCAAGGGATCAGGCCACATTGAGGAACAGTTGAACGGGCTGACGTTCGAGATCGGGCCGACGACGTTTTTCCAGACCAACACGCTGCAGGCAGAGCGGATGTTCAGCACGCTGGCCGCGTGGGCCGACGAGCTCCGGCCGCGCGTCGCGCTGGACCTCTACGCCGGCATGGGCCCGATCGCCTTCCACCTGGCGTCCCCGGGGCGGACCGTGCTGGCGGTGGAGAGCCACGCGGAGTCGGTGGCCGCCGCGCGCCGCAACCAGCAGCGTAACCGCCTGCTGGAGATCGAGTGGGTGACGGCGGACGTGGAAAAAACGCCGGAGGCCATCTTCGCCCGTCAGCCGGATCTGATCGTGGTGGATCCGCCGCGCACCGGCCTGGCGCCGAAGGCCGCGGAGCGGATCGCCGCCGCCGCCGCCCCGCACCTGATCTACGTCTCCTGCAACCCGGCCACGCTGGCGCGCGATCTGCCGGTATGGCTGCGCGCCGGCTACGCCGTGGAGCGCATCCAGCCGGTGGACATGTTCCCGCACGCCTACCACATCGAATGTCTCGTGCAGTTCGGCCGCGCGGGCTGAGGTCAACAGCGCCGGAGGGAGGAAGGGGCTGACAGGAGGCAGAAGTCAGAATTTAGAATGCAGAATTAAATTTGGAACTCAAGAAATCAGGAACGGACGGAATGCTCTCGCTCTTCTTTTCTTATCGTCCGCTTTTCGTGAGTTTCGGAAGGTATGTTCCTCGGTCGAAGCCAGGTCGTGGACGACGAAATAAAGGTTTGACAGCCCCCACCCGAAAATAGATACCATGAAAATTAGCTAGGGGAGAGGCCCTTGTTCCGTCCAGACCACGGATAAAATGAGGATGTCAGATTGAAAGGCTGCAATGGTCTTTCGGTCAAATGGGGAGGGGTACAGGATGAAGACGGCAAGCAGGCGGAGAGGCATTCTGGTGTTGCTGACGCTGGGCATCGGGCTTGCCATCGCAGGAGCGGTCCAGCAGCCAGCAACCCTACTGAACTCGACGGGCATATCTGCGCCGGCCATCAACACCAACCAATACTTGAACCTGATGGCAAGCAGTTGCAACGACCTCAACGCCTTGGCACAACTCTTCGAAGAAGAACAGTACACCTACCTGCCACTCCTCCCGCCGGACCCGAACTTCGTCTTAACCGCGCATGGATCGCTCACGCCATTCAATTTCAGCAACCTCCCGGAAGGGTTCAACCTCCAGTTGCTGATCCCGGAACAAGCCCATGGAGTTGCGGTTTACACGCTCCAAATCGCGCTCGATCCCGCCAGCCGCGAAACGGTTTTCATGAACAGCCAGGGCGCG
>CAIQIC010000219.1 GCA_903871765.1 uncultured Lentisphaerota bacterium | reverse complement strand
CAGGTGATGCCGCCGGCCGTGCAGCGCTTGTTCGTGCAGCACGGATCGCCCAGACCGCCGCACCTGGTCGCGGCGTCGCCGTGGGCGTCCACGCAGGCGCTGGCGGAGCAGGTCAGGGTGCCGCTGCCGTCCGGGCAGGCGTCGCCCACGGCCGTGCAGGTCGCGCCAGCAGTGGTGGTCCAGCAGCAGCCGCCAGCGCTGCAGGTGTTGGACCCGCAGCAGCGCTGGCCCGCACCACCGCAGACCTGGCAGGTGTTTGCGCCGGTGGAGAGGTTGGAGTCGCAGTTGAGTCCAGTGCTACAGCCACCGTTGGCGCAGCATGCTTCGCCGAGTGCACCGCAGATCACGCAGGTTCCGGTCGGGCCGCAGACATTGCTCGCACTGGTGCAGGTGTGATCCGCGCAGCAGGACTGGCCCAAGGCGCCGCACGCTCCGCCGGTACCGCCGCTGCCCGCAGTCCCGCCGGTGCCGCCGGTTCCGCCGGCACCGCCGCTGCCTCCACTGCCGCCCGCACCTGTGCTGCCGGCACAATTGGCGTACATGATTTCGCCAATGCTGTTGCAGCCGGTGGCGACCTGGGCATCCGCGGCGTCACACTTGAAGCCCCAACCTTCACTCTTCGTACCAATGTGAACACAAACTGCCGTACAGCCTGTACACTTGGATTCGCATATCAGTGGTTGACCTGGTGTTGCCCAGCCCGTGACGCCGCCTATCGTCAGGCACTGCGGCACTGAGCTCGATCCAGCGTCTGCGAGGCCGGTGGTGCCGGCGCTGCCGCCTGCACCGCCACTGCCGCCTATGCCACCCCGGCCGCCGGAGCCGAGCGCGCCGCCGGTCCCGATTCCGCCAGTTACCACGGCTCCGCCACTCGGCGTGATACCTCCAGTTGCCACGGTTCCGCCACTCGGCGTGATACCGCCAGTTGCCACGGTTCCGCCACTCGGCGTGATACCGCCAGTTGCCGCGATTCCGCCACTCGGCGCAACACCTCCAGCTCCAATCACGCCGCCGGTGGCGCCGCCGCTGGTGCCCGCGCTGCCTCCTGATCCGCCGCCTTCGCCGGAGCCACCTTGCAGGTTGCCGCCCGAGCCTGCCGCGGCATCTCTCCCGGCCGCACCATCCTCTGAGAGCGCATTGATGGAACTGTTACAGGCATTGCCCGTACAAAGCGCAGTACCGAGAGCAAGGACAGGGACGATGAGTGACGTTTTCATGCTTGGTAAGATCCGCAGCATGGCCAGAACGGCTCATGCCGTGTATGGAATTCCATGCGAATCACAGCGAAACCGCGAGGCCGAGGCCGGCGAGCAGGTAGTAGCCCGTGATCCCGGTCACAGCTTGGCCGTTCACTTCGCCATTCAGGCCGCGAATGACGCCACCGCCTTCCAGCGTTAGGCTGGGGCGGGTCCTAAGCTTGGCCGGCGCCTCGACCGACAGCCGGAAACCTGCGATCAAGATCAGGTCGGAGCCAGCACCGGCGTGCACACCTGTCAGGGCAGTCTCGCCACGTATCCACGCCCATCCAAGTCCGCCGCGCAGCCCGAGGTCGATGATGGCGACCCGCGTCGCGAAGCGCGGACCCAGGCTAAGGCCCGCATCCGCGCTGCGCAGGAGTAGATTGCCCAACCCAACCTGTTTGCTTCCGAAGTCGCCACCGAAATCGAGATCCGCATGCAGCACGCGCCAATGGGTCACAAAGCGCACACGGCCTCCCCACATCATCGTG
>CAIQIC010000218.1 GCA_903871765.1 uncultured Lentisphaerota bacterium | reverse complement strand
GTCATTTCAATGGACCCGGGCGAGCGCGGCAGCGGGATCGTCTTCGAGAACAAGATCGTCGGCGGCTCCATCCCGCGTGAGTTCATCCCGCCTGTCGAGAAGGGCGTGCGCGAGGCCGCTGAGAGCGGCGTGTTGGCCGGGTATCCGGTCACCGACCTGAAAGTCACGCTCTACGACGGCTCCTTCCACGAAGTGGACTCCAACGACATGGCCTTCAAGATGGCAGGCTCGCTGGCGCTCAAGAATGGTTTACGTAAATGTAATGCGGTCATCCTCGAACCTGTTATGAAGGTTGAGATTGTCACGCCCGAGCAGTTCATGGGCGACATCATCGGCGACCTCAACTCTCGCCGCGGGCGCATTGAATCCATTGAAACGCGCGGGGATACCACCACCATACACGGCATTGTGCCCCTGGCCAAGACGTTCGGCTATGCCACCGACCTGCGCTCCATGACGCAGGGCCGCGCCACTTACTCTCTCGAGTTCCATCAATACCAGCAGGTACCGGCGGCTCTGGCTGAAGAGATCAAGGCTGAGACCGCGGGCAAAAGCTAGATAGTGCGGCAGGTGCAACTGACAACCAACCAGAAAATACGTATCAAGCTCAAAGGGTTCGATCACCGCATACTGGATCAGGCGGCGCGTCAGATAGTAGAGGCGCTGGAAAAAACCGGCGCGGTGGTTACCGGACCGGTGCCGCTGCCGACACGCATCAAGAAGTTCAGCGTCATCCGCAGCTCCTTCATCGACAAGGACTCCCAGGAGCAGTTCGAGGTGCGCACTCACAAACGGATTATAGATATCGTGGAAACCACCTCCAAGACCATAGATGCTCTTACCAACCTCAACCTGCCTTCGGGCGTGGGCATAGATATTAAATCGCAGTAAGGTACGACGATGATGCAAGGAATTATAGGACGTAAACTAGGCACGACACAGTTCTTCGGCGAAAAGGGAAATGCCGAAGCAGCCACCATGATAGAGGCCGGTCCTTGCACTGTGGTGCAGGTAAAGACATCGGAAAATGACGGCTATGTAGCAGCCAAGCTGGGGTTTGGTGCGGCCAAAAAATTGAATTCGGTTCAAAAGGGCCAGAGCAAGGGACTGGGTGAATTCAAATACCTGAGGGAATTCCGACTAGAGACGGCCGAGGGCGTCAAAGTGGGCGACAAGCTGGACGTCAGCCTGTTCAAGCCCGGCGACAAGGTCACCGTTACCGGGATTTCCAAGGGTCGCGGCTTCGCCGGCGGCGTCAAGCGCTATCATTTTCACGGCGGTCCCAAGACCCACGGCCAGTCCGACCGCAACCGCGCGCCGGGCTCCATCGGTTCCACCACCACTCCCGGCCGTGTATACAAGGGTACGCGCATGGCCGGTCACATGGGAGATGACAGGGTCACCGTGCGCAACATGGAGGTCCTCAAGGCCGATGTGGAGCGCAACCTTCTTCTGGTAAAGGGCCCGGTGCCCGGAGCCAAGAACGGACTACTTTTAATCGGTAAGTCCAGTGGGAGAAACAAGTGAACATTCCGGTTTATAACATGGCCGGCGAGGTAGTGCGCCACATCGATATCAGCGACGTGGTCTTCGCCCAATCAGCCAACGACGCAGTGGTTCACCAGGCGCTGGTAGCCCAACGCGCCAATGCGCGCCAGGGTACGTCCGACACCAAAACGCGCAGCGAGGTGGCCGGCAGCACCAAGAAGCTGTACGCCCAGAAGCACACGGGGCGCGCCCGCGCTGGCTCCATTAAGAGCGGCCTCAGGCGAGGGGGAGGCATCATCTTTGGCCCCCATCCTCGTGACCTATCCGTGGCGCTGCCCAAGAAGATGCGTCGATTGGCCATCAAGTGCGTACTCTCGTCCAAGGCTTCCGAGCATGGGCTGGTAGTGCTGGACGAGCTCAAGCTCGATGAGCCCAAGACCAAAGGGATTGTTGGTGTCCTGAAAGCGCTGGGTATCGAGAGCGCCATTCTGGCGCTTCCCGAAGTGGACGAGGTTATCGTAAAGAGCGCGCGCAATCTGCCCACTGTCAAGACCATGCCGGCGAGACTGCTTAACGTGGCCGACATGCTGGCCTATGAGAAGCTGCTTATTACAGAAGCCGCCCTGCGGCAGATCGAAGAGCTGTGGGGGGGAGCCGTTTAATGAAAGAGATTCAGGTCTACGAAGTATTGCGCAAGCCGCTTATCACCGAGAAGAACACCATGTTGCAAAGCCAGGGTAAGTATGCCTTCGAAGTAGCAACCGGCGCTAACAAGGCTCAGGTAAAACAGGCCGTTGAAAAAGCCTTCAAGGTTACCGTTACCGGGGTTAACGTAATAACCGTCCATGGTAAAACGCGCCGGGCAGGGCGGCGCATGATGACCACACCGCCATCTAAAAAGGCTATTGTTACGCTCAAACCCGGCGATAAAATAGAGCTTTTTGAAGGCGTCTAAGGAGTAGGATAGGACATGGGCATTCGAATTTATCGCCCAACCTCGCCGGGGCGGCGGGGAATGACCGGGCTGACTTATGAAGAGATAACCAAGAAGGCTCCCGAAAAGGCGCTGGTTGTTCCGCAGAAACAGAGAGCGGGACGTAATGTGCAGGGCAAGGTGACCGTGCGCCACCGCGGCGCGGGCGTCAAGCGCATGCTGCGCGTCGTTGATTTCAAGCGCGACAAGACAGGAGTTCCGGGGCGAGTAGCGGCTATAGAGTATGACCCCAACCGCTCGGCCAATATCGCTCTCGTCTTTTATGCCGACGGCGACAAGCGCTATATAATCTCTGCCAGCGGGATGAACGTCGATGATGTCATCAAAGTGGCGGACGATGCCGATCTCAAACCGGGCAACACGTTGCCTCTGAAGAATATGCCGACCGGTACCCTCATCCAGACTCTCGAGACCGAGGTGGGGCGCGGCGGCAAGCTGGTGCGCAGCGCGGGTACTGTCGCCCAGCTTGTGGCCAAGGAAGGCGACTATGTGCTTATCAGGCTGCCCTCCGGCGAGATGCGGCG
>CAIQIC010000217.1 GCA_903871765.1 uncultured Lentisphaerota bacterium | reverse complement strand
CGGATCGAGCGGCTGCTGGCCGCGCCGGGCTGGGGGGCGGGTGGGGTGACCTGGATGACGCCGGAGACGATTCTGCGCGGGGTGCGGCGGCTGCAACGGACGATTGACCTGAGCGTCGGCAGCATCACGCTGCTCACCCTGCTGCTGGGCGGGATTACGCTGATGAGCCTGATGGTGGCCAACGTGCGCGAGCGGGTGACGGAAATCGGGCTGCGCCGGGCGCTGGGTGCGACGCCGTGGGACATCGCCGCGCTGTTCGTGGTCGAGGCCTGCCTGCTGACCCTGACGGCGGCGGCGGCGGGCGCGGCGGCGGCGCAGTGGCTGCTGGGGAGGGCGTTGGCCGTGCCGGAAATCCCGCTGCTGTTGGACGCGCGCGTCTGGCTGGTGCCACTGGCCGCGGCGCTGGTGGTGGGCGTGTTGTTTTCCTACATTCCGGCGCGGATGGCGGCGCGCATCTCGCCGGCCGCGGCCTTGCGGAGCGAGTGAACGGGCGGCCAAACTGCAGGATTGATTCCCGGGTGTTTTTTTCTTATGCTGGCCGCCAGCCGATGAAAGAACCGTGCATGCGCAGGAATTTTTTGTGGTTGGCTATTGGTTGGCTGGGCTGGAGCCTGGCCGGCGCGGCGGCGGTCGGCCGGGCGGCGCCGTCGGCCAGCCCGCCGCGCATCACCCATGATCCGACGAGCGTGGCGCTGCGCGGGCAGCCCATTTCCATCCTGGCGCAGGTGCAGGCGCAAACCGGCACAATCAAGTCGGTGACGCTGCTCTACACGTTGTCCAAGGACGCCGCACCGTTCAAACTGCCGATGCAGTCCGCCGGCCCCCGGACCTATCTGGGCACCATCCCCGCGGGGTTGATTACCAATGCCGAGAAGGTGTGGTATTACCTGGAGGCCACGGACAGCCTCGATGCCACCACCGAAACGCCATGGTACGTCGTGGTCATCAAGGATACGCGCTCGCTTGCGGCCGAGGCGCAGGGCGGGGCGGCGGAGGGCGGCACCGTGGCGCCCAAGCCGGAAACCGGCCGGTCAAGTCTGGTCATCGCGGGCTTGGTCGCCGGCGGCGCAGCGGCCGTCGTCGGCACCGCGCTGCTGGTGGCCAACCGCGGCAGCGGCGGCGGGGACGGCGGCGCCGTGGCGACCAACGCCCCGGGCCAATACGTCGGCAGTAAAACCATCTGCCTGAACATGGCCGGCGCAACGCAGCCCTGCCTGACCACGCCCACCAAGATCATTATTGATCAACAGGGCGTCGTCACGTCCGATTCGTTGTTGGACGGCCAGTTGCTGAGCGGCAGCATGAGCGGCAACAGCTTCCTGCTCACCGGCGCCATGACCGCCACCGGATTGGTCAGCCAGTTGCAGTTTTCCGGATCGCTGGTGGGCCAGCGGCTGGTGGGCTCCATCACCGGCACGGCACAAAGCACGACCAATCAGGGCTCCTACACGGGCGTGTTCACGGCGGACAAACAGTAGCGCGGACCGCCCCCTTTCCCGGGCTTGAGTTGATCTCCGCGCCGCGTTATGTTCACGGCCCGATGCGCATCCTCGACCGCTACCTCCTGCGCTCCGTCCTCGTGCCGCTGGGCTATTGTCTGGCGGCCTTCACCATGCTGTACGTGATTTTCGATTTGTTCAACAACCTGCTCGATTTCATCGAGGGCAAGACGCCGCTGTTCGAAGTGTTCCTGTTTTACGTCATGCTGCTGCCTTCCGTGCTGTGGATCATCGCGCCGGTCTCGCTCCTGCTGGCGCTGCTGTATGCCCTCTGGCAGCTCGCGCGGGCCAACGAGCTGACGGCCTTGCGCGCCTGCGGCCTCGGCTTCGGACGCATCATGCGGCCCCTGCTCGCCGTCAGCTTCATGGCCACCCTGGTGGTCGGCCTGGTTAACGAAACCATCGGTCCCTGGTCCGGCTACTGGACCAGTCAATTCGTCCAGCTTCAGCGCAAGCGGGGCGCGCTGTCCGTGAATATCGTCAGCCCGCTGCCGTATAAAAACGACTGGGCCCATCGCGTGTGGATGATCACGGAATTCAACAAGCAGACCTATGAATTGCACGACGTGACGGTCCATCAGCAGCGGGCCGACGGTTCCGACGAGGTTAAATACCAGGCGCCGCGCGGCTATTGGCTGGACGGCCGCTGGTGGTTTACCGAAGTGGTGATCCAGCGCTACCAGCCGAATGGCTACCTGGCCGGCCCCGCGGAGTCGCCCGTGCTCCACCGCGAAATGTCCGAGTTCACGGAGACCCCCGACGATTTCATCAATGAAATCAAACCGCCGGAGTACCTGTCCTCGCTGGAGATCCTGCACTATCTGCGCACGCACAACCAATTGTCCGACAAGGCCATCGCCGAACGGCTGACCGACCTCCACAGCCGGCTGGCCATGCCGTGGATCTGTTTCATCATCTCGCTGGTCGCCATTCCGTTCGGCGCCCAGGCCGGCCAACGACGCGGCGGCGCGCTGATGGGCATCATCGGCGCGTTGCTGATGTTTTTCGGCTTCTATATCCTGGTCAACGTCGGCGTGGCGCTGGTCACCTCAAAGGCATCCGCCTTCTCTGCGCTCTGGCCGTCGGTGTTGGTGACGCGTACGCTCCACAGGCCGACCGCTGCGCCGGTGAGGTCGAAGCTGCACGTGATCTTCGTGGGGCTCTCGCGGTTCACCGCGGTGCCGGTGATCGTGTCAGCACCCCGGAAGAGCGCAACGGTCGGGGTCGCCAGGAAGCCAGTACCCGCCAGGTCGGTGATGTCCACGGAGGTGCCCGTGGTGCCCGAGGTCGGGGTGATGGAGTCAATGGTCGGAGCCGGGTTCGTGACCGTGAAGCCCTCGGTCAGCCGCGCCT
>CAIQIC010000216.1 GCA_903871765.1 uncultured Lentisphaerota bacterium | reverse complement strand
CAAAATTGATTTCGAAATAGTGGCTGGGACGGGCTTCGCGGCAATAGAGCCGTCAGAGATTGCCGTTGGAGAGAATGCCCCACGAAATAACCTGCGCTTCGTCGAGGTATTGCCGGATTTGCTGATGCGGATAGCGATGTTGAGACTTGCTTCTTTGAGACAGCGGGTGATTGACCTTCTTCGCTTCGAGGATGGCAGCAGATGCCGCGTAGCGAATGGCGATGGACTTGCCGATGACTTTTTCTTTCCCCTCGGCGCTGCCGAACAGGATGTAATCCGGCTCCGCGTCGCTGTTGGGGATCGAAAGATTGTCGGTCCACGCGAAGCCGAGGCGTTCGAGAACCTTGTTGATCAATTCCTGACGCGTGAAAGCTTCGTTGTTTTGCGCGCAGACGACATAGCGGCGGTTGAAAAGATCGCGGCAGAATTCCCAGATCGGCTGTGCTTCTTCATCGGAAGGCCACCATGCGTTTTGCTGAATGCGCGCCTTGAGGTAGTGATCGGAAAAGAGATGTTCCGTTACCCATCGCTTGCGCACCTCCGGGAGCTGGAGCTCTGGATGGTCAATTGGATGTTTTTTCTTTTTGCTCATGAACAAAATTCGACGTTATTTCCTGCTTGGCCGCAGAGCATAGCAGCATCCGCCGCGCGGACAATAACGATTTGTGCGAGCGCATGGTGTCGTCCCTCCAACGGCTGGCGGTCCTTGCGCGCCCGTCCGGTTCTCCAGCGAGCCATGGGACGCTGGATCAAGCATGCAACTTGTCAAGCTGTGACCACAGTGACCCTCAGCGTCCCGGCGGCTACGGTGCCGGCGCCGTCAGGCCGAGGGCGTGGAGGGTGTCGGCATCAGGCACGCGCCGGCCCGGCGGGCCGGTGACCACGCCAAACTCGGTGGCGTAGTCCCACATGCACCAGCCGATGTTGTATTTTTCCAGGGCCTTGCGCATATCCTCGATGCAGCGGTTGCGATCGGCCGGCGGGGCCTTGCGGTACACGCCGAACTCGTTGCAGGTGAGATGCACGCCGTGTTTTTTGGCCCAGGCGGCCCCCTCGGCAATAATTGCCTCGATCTTCGCGGCGTTCCACCGCTCCTTGCCGTAGTTGATCATAAGCTTCCGGGCCGCATCGTCGGGCAGGCCATCCAGGACCTTGGCCACGGCTTCCGGGCTGGACGGATATGGTCCGACCGCCGGGCGTGTCAAGTTCCACAGTCAGAACAGACGCATCAATATTCAACCTGGCAAGGTAATTACTCAGGTAGCCTCAGTACGTCAGCCATTCCTGGCTGACAGCCAAGGGTATTCAGGTCAGGCAAGAATGCCTGACCTACTTCGTCAGCGAATGATGCAACAAACGCGAGGACATCGCTGAGCCTTTACTTGGAAAGAGCCGTTGGGCGGCTTCGAGCAGAGTGTTGCGAATGTGCTTGCTTTGCAAACCGCCGGACAGACAATGCTCAAAAATTGCGTGAAAACAGGCGGTCGCGACACAAGTGGAAGGAGAGTATTATGCTATGCCCACTCTGCCAGAAGCAAACGATGACTGCGGTTGACTTTGCGCCCGACCTCACGGGTCTGGCGTGCAGCGGTTGTTTGGGGGTGTGGTTGGCCCGCGGCAACTACGACGCCTGGCGCGCCAGACAACCCGCCGCCCAACCCGAGACGGCCACCGCCGCGCAGATGGAATTCACCGACACGCACCAAGCCAAACTCTGTCCGGAATGCGGCCATCTGTTGCTGCCCTATCGCGTCGGACACGGTCTACCCTTTTCGATTGACTACTGTGGCGCCTGCGGCGGCGTGTGGTTCGACCGCAACGAGTGGGACGCCATCAAGGCCAGGAATCTGCACTACAACCTGCATGACATTGTGTCGGCGCACTGGCAGACCAGCGTGCGTCAGGCCGACGTGCAGGCGGCCATCGAACAAACCTACCGACGGCTGCTCGGGACCGCCTATGGCCAGGCCGCGGAAATGCGCGCCTGGCTGCGCGCGCAGCCCCAGAAAGGCCTGATCCTGGCTTATCTCGCGGACGCGCAGCCGGACCGGAAATGATCACCTTTAAGCGGTTCCTGGTTGCGACCGGCCTGTTGGTCATCGTGACCCTCGGCTGGTATGCGCAATCGCGTCTGCTGGCGAACCGACGCGCGCTCGCGCGCGCTGAAACCCTCTTATTGTTCGGCTGCTGGTTGCTTCACACATCGAGCAAGGTGCCGACCTTATTCAGCACTTGGCGCACTGTGGTTTCAGGAAGGGAGCACAGCAGCGATGCTCCGCGTACTTTCCAGTCCATGCTCTTGACCTGATCGGACAGAACAGCACCCGACGCTTTGACCCCCGGGGGAATGATGACCTCAAAAGGGTAGCCCTTGATCTGATTCGTAACCGGACAAAGGATCGCCAGCCCAACCTTGCGATTGTACTCTTCCGGCGAGAGGACGAGCGCCGGCCGGTGCCCGGCCTGTTCATGTCCAGCCTGGGGATTGAAGGAAATCCAGACCACATCTCCCCGCTTCGGGCAGTACGCGGCCGCCATCACCACGCCTCCCGTCCGACGGCAGCGCCCGTCTCGACTTCCGTATGCAGGTTCCGCTTGGTAACGCCCGCCAGCAGATCTTCGAGCCGGTACTCAGGTTCTACATGCGGGTTGATAATGATCTTTCCGTCATCAACGAAAAGATCAACCGACGTTCCATACGCAACGTGCGCCTCCCTCACGAAAACCTTCGGGATTCGCACCGCCAGGCTGTTCCCCCACTTTTGAATCTTCGTTTGCATGGCCATCCTCCTACGTGTCTACAAAGAAGATACATCAGCACCCTGTGGGCTGCAAGTGCTTTTCTGCCGAACGGTGGCAGCTCACCGGTGCCGACCGAGCAAACTCCTGTTTGTGAGGGTGGCACGGGTGCCGGCATCCGATCCTGCGCGCACGACCGGCTTGGGCGGCGGACGTTATTTCGGCAGCACGTCGGCTTTCAGGGCCTGCACCAGCTTTGCGGCCAGCGCGGCGCTGCCGGCGACGTTCGGATGCACGTCTCCGTTGTACCAGCCGGTGGTGTCGATGTAATAGACGCGCGCGTCGCCCGCGGCCTGGCAGGCCTCCACGGCAGCTTTGATGCTGGCGGCCTGCGCGCCACAGAAGGGGCGCAGGGCCGCGATCTTCGCCTTGGGGTAGGCCGCGCGAAGCAGGGCCAGATACCGGGCATACAGCGGCCGATAGTCATTGGCCGGCATGCCGCCATCGTTGGTGCCCTGGTTCACCACCACCACGTCCGGCTGCCAGGTGTCGCGCGGGCAATCGGCATGGAAGAAGTTGAAAGAGTCCAGCGCCCCTGGCGCCCCGCCGCTGCCGCCGTGCGCCAGGCCCGTCGCGCCGAAACCCACCTGCCGCCAGGCCGCCCCCAACGCCAGCGCCGTCTGGCCCGCATAGGACAGGCGCGCATCGGTGCGCCAAGGCCAGGATTTGCGGCCTTCGCGTTCGGCCTGCACCAGCACGCCCTCGGTGATGCTGTCGCCGAGGAATTCCATTTTCAGGGCGGGCTTGTCCCATGCCGGCAACGCAGCCTCCAGTTTCCCGTCGTGCGCCGTCTCCAAGCCCAGAAATGTGAGGCTGGCCACCAATGGCTTGGTCCAGCGCTGCTGATGCTCGTCCAAGCCGCGCGCCATCAACATCACGGTATGCGGGCCTGGGGCCAACCCCTCCGCCAGCGGTACCGTGGCGGCCGCTTCCGCCTCCTGCCATTCGCCTGCATCAATCCGCCAGGCGAGCGTCGGGAACGGCGGCTGGTTGACGGACACATCGAAGGCGGCGCTGAGGCTGGCGCCGGTGAAACGCGCCAAAATATAACTGCCGCTGTTGACGGTCACCGCGCGGTTGGCGACGCGCCGGTCCCACCGTCCGAAGAAACGATACGCATTCGCCCACGGGTCCGCCGCGTACGACACCGTGGAGGCCAGCAGCAACACAGCCATCACCATCATATGAGCCTTACGATGCATCAGCATCTCCTTTGCAATCTGCGTTTTATCCGGCGCCCGCGCCCATCCGCCCGCCGGGGTGCGGCCGCGATTATTCATGCACAGGAGGATTCATTCAAGCCCTTATCTGCCAGACCCCTGCCAGCTTGCCTGGCAGTTTGATCAGGCTCGGAGCGGAACGTGTAAACGTTCCGGCAGAACCGGAACCGTCACCGATTCCGCTCCGGCTGAGGACGCTGGCGCCTTATGGCAGAGGTCTGGAATCCTCATCTAACCAGCCTACTGATTCACCAGCGGCGCAAGGCCGCTGGGGTCTGGCCGGTTTATCCTTTGACGCGCGGGGCTGCAGGGTGTACAAACCGCGCCTTTCCTAAGGACGATCAAGGATGAATACTGACTCCCGCGCACGGCGGCTGGCCCGTTGCGCCCTGCTGGCGGTTCTGGGCCTGCTCGCCGGCTGCCGGCACGAGCTGCCGCCCCCGCTACCGATCACCACCCTGCCGGCCGTTCCGGCCGGCGTTCCGCCCGGCGCCCCGTCCGTCGTCGTCCCGCCGTGGAGCAACATGGTGCCCCCCACCGCGCAAACGCGTCTGATGGAGACCGGCGCCGCCGGCGTGTTCATGCCCACCCTGCTCCAGCGTCCGGAATCCGCCTTGTTCGGCTCCGTGCGCACCGGCGCACGCGGCGCGGCGCAGTTCCACGAGGGGGTGGACATCGCGCCGCTGCGGCGCGACCGGCACGGTGAACCGCTGGACGAGGTGCGCGCCGTGGCCGGCGGCGTGGTCGGCTATGTCAACCGCGTGAGCGGCGACTCGAACTACGGCCAGTACGTGGTGGTGCTCCATCGCGACCCGCTCGGCGAAATGTACACGCTCTACGCCCACCTGGCGGCCGCGGCGGCCGGGCTGCAGCCCGGCCAGCCCGTGCAGGCCGGCCAACCGCTGGGCCGCATGGGCCACACGTCCTCCACGCCCATCCCGCGCAACCGCGCGCACGTGCATTTCGAAATCGGCCTGATGAGCAATGCCCGCTTCGCGCTCTGGTACCGCGCGCAAAAGCTCAAACCCGATCACGGCAATTTCCACGGCGGCAACCTGCTCGGCGTGGATCCGCTGGCCGTGTTCCGGCGGCAGCGCCAGCAGCCGGCGTTCGACTTCCGCGCCTTCCTCGCGCAGCAGCCGGCCGCCTTCGAACTGGCGCTGGCGCCAACGCATGCGCTGGATTATTTCCAGCGCTACCCCGCGCTGTGGGAGGGACCAGCCTGGAGCGGCGGCGCGCTGGTGCTGCGCTGCACGGAGAACGGGCTGCCGCTCGGCGGCCGCACCGCCACCGACACCGAACGCCGTGCGCTCGGCCGCGGCGCAGCCGCCGTGCTGCGCGTCAATGAAGCCGCCCTGGGCCGCAACGGCAGCCACCTGGTGGTCAAAGGCCGCGGCGCTTGGAAGCTCGGGACCGGCGGCGAGCGCTGGCTCAGCGCACTGATCTACTGATCTGAGAAACCATCGGTTTCGCATGATTCGATCCATCTGGAGGGCCGACCTCCGTGTCGGCCGCGGCCCGGACGGAGCCGGGCCCTCCAGAGGCCAAACTGAACACAACGGAGCCCGGCACCGGCTCCCGACGGGCGGTAGCTGCAGAAAAAAAAGGCGCCCCCTCGCAGGGACGCCTTTTTTCATGATATCAGGCTGCAACCGGTTTAATACCGGCCGCCACGACCGCCACCAAAGTCGCGCTTGCCGCCGCCGCCGCCACCGGGACGGCCGCCGAAGTTGCCCCGGGGGCGCTCTTCGCGCGGCTTAGCTTCGTTGACCGTCAGGGCGCGGCCATCCAGATCCTTGCCGTTGAAGTCGGCAATGGCCTTGGTAGCCTCCTCCTGCGAGGACATTTCCACAAACGCAAATCCGCGGGATTTGCCGGTGAATTTGTCCAGGATCAGGTCGCAACTCACCACGGTGCCGGCCTGTTGGAACAGGGCTTTGAGATCGGTATCCATGGTGTTGAACGACAGGTTACCCACATATAGTTTCGTACCCATTTTTTTCTATTTCCTTCTGCTGCCGTAGGAATACCCAGTGGCCGTTCCCGACTCATTCAGGTTTCTGATCGCCCCCGGACACGAAGCCCGTTGACCATCTACCAAACCAACTGCGCTATCTTCTTACTGTCAGCGGCGTGTGATTATAGAGGAAACGGCCGGCTTGGCAACAACTATTTTCAGCGTATTTTCAACGGCGGGATCAGCCCCGGCAAACCGCTTGCATTCCGGCGGGGTCGGGGTTAGGATTCCAACAAACTAAGGAGAAGGCCATGAGCCAGATCATGTTCAAGGGGCAGCCGGTGAAACTCAGCGGCGTGTTCCCGCAGGTGGGACACACCGCACCGGCGTTCACGCTGACCAGCGCCAACCTGGCCGATGTGCGGCTAAACCAGTTTGCCAGCCGGCAAAAGATCCTCAGCATCGTGCCCAGCCTCGACACCCCGGTCTGCGCGGCATCCGCCCGGAAGTTCAACGCGCGGATCGTCGGGTTCCAGAACGTGGTGGTGCTGAAGATCTCCATGGATCTGCCGTTCGCCCAGAAGCGGTTCTGCGAAAGCGAGCGCATCGAAAACATCGTCATGCTTTCCGCCTTCCGCTATCCGGCCTTCGGCCTGGATTACGGCGTGCGGATCGCCGACGGGCCGCTGGCCGGCCTGCTGGCCCGCGCTGTGCTCGTCGTGGATGAACACGATCAGATTGTCCATGCGCAGTTGGTGCCGGACATCGCCCAGGAACCGGATTACGACGCCGTGATGCAGACGGTCCACGGCTGATCCGCTTTTTTTGCCAGCCGCCGCTGGTCAACGCTCCCGCCGGCTGATAAAAGAGCAGTAGGGTTTACCTATGCCGATCTACGAATACCAGTGCCGCAAGTGCGGACGCAGCGCGAGCTTTCTGGTTCGCAGCATCAGCCGCCACCAGCCGCCGGCCTGCCCGAAATGCGGTCATCCCGGGATGCAGCGGCTGCTCTCGCGCTTCGCCGCAATCAAAGGCGGGCAGCCCGCGGACGCAGACCCGTCGTCCGGCGGCGGGCCGGGCGGCAGGCCCGACCTGCCGGATAGGCCGGACCTTTCGGACGCCGATCTCGCCGGCATGGAAAAAAATCCGCGGGCCATGGGCCGGTTCATGCGGACCATGGCCGCGCAAACCGGCGAGCCCATGCCGGCCGAAATGGACGAGGTGGTCCGCCGGCTCGAATCCGGCGAAGATCCGGAGCAGATCGAAGAAGGTCTGGGCGGCCTCCTCGGCGACGAACAAGGTGGCGGGACGGGCGGCGGCGATGACACGCTGTACGACGCGTGACGGTTCAGTCCTGTTGCGGGCGAACCAACTGACCCAGCCGCTGGGGGGAATGTGAAAGCTGAATCGGTATTGCCTCGCGCCGGGGACCTCATTATGCTGCGGGGCGTTGGCGGGACGTTGCAATGAACCTTAAAGCGTTAGGTATGGCCGGCCTCTGGCTGGGCGCCGCCGGATTGGCGGCGGCAGCCACGAATGCGTCATCGTTCGCGGCCGGTCATGCGCCGAAACTGGTGTGTGACCAGTCGGTGTTCCACTTCGGCACGCGGGACAGTTCCGGCGAGGTCCAGCACGCCTTCGTGCTCCACAACACCGGCGACCTTTCGCTGCAGATCCTGAATCTCCGCGCCACGTGCGGCTGCACGGTGGGCAGCGTGACCGACCGCACCGTCCCGCCCGGTGGCGAAACGACGGTCACCGCCACCTTCGCCCTGCGCGGCCGGGAAGGCCCGCAGCACAAGGTGTTGTACGTGTCTTCCAACGATCCGACGCAGCCGGAATACCAACTGACGCTGGAAGGGAACATTGTGGAGGCCGTGTCCGTGCAACCGCGCATCCTGTTCTTCGGCCGGCTGGAGGCCACGGCTACGGTTACCGGTACGGTGGAGGTGGCCGCGAACGACGGGCAGGCCCTGCGGATCACCCAGGTGACGGTGGATTCACCCCGGCTCACGACCATATTGGAGCCCGCGACCAACGACAAGACCAACCGGGTGCTCGTGATCACCAAGCCGCCGCTGCCGGAGGGCCTGACCCGCGCCCTCCTGGTGGTGCAAACCGGCCATCCCCGCCGGCCGCGGATCGAACTCTCCGTGTCGTTTTTCGTGCCCGGCGCCTTTTCCGTGCTGCCGCCGGAGATTTTCGTGGTGGGCCGGCTGCAGGAAAAACTGAGCCGCGAAGTCGTCATCCGTTCCGAGAAAAACGCGCCCTTCAAGATCCTGGCCATCGAAGCGCCGCGACCGGACATGACCGCCAAGCTCACCACGCTGAGCAACACCGCCTACCGGGTGGAACTGGGCAACATTGAAGTGGCCCGGGAGCTGGATACCCAGAAGTTGCGCGTGACCACCGACCAACCCAATCGCCCGGAAATTCTGATTCCTTTCCGCGTTTTTATCCGATAGGAGCGGCTTGCGCAGTCCAGGTTGTTATCGCCGTGGCCGTTGCTCCGGGCCCCAGCAGGCCGCCGGCCCCGACCCAGCCAGGGCCAAGGTATGAAACTGATGCTTCAGATGCTGGCGCTGATCCTCGTGGCGACCGGGCTCGGCGCGGCGGTCAATGCCGCGCGGCCGGGCCGGCTGCCGTGGCGGGGGGACTGGGACCGCCACGTGGAAACCCGCGCGTTACAACAGCACATCCGGCTGGCGGGCCTGAACACCGTGCAGCGGGCGGTGAACACCGGCGCCCCGGTGCTGTTGGATGCGCGGCCGGCGGCCGATTTCCGCGCCGGCCACCTGCCGCGGGCCCAGTCACTGCCGTTCGAACTGGCGCCGGAAATGCTCGCCGGGATGCAGGTGCCCCTGGCGCGCAACCAAGCCCTGCTGACCTATTGTGCCCGCAACGATTGCGACGAAGGACTGGAACTGGCGCTGTTGCTGCGGCAACAGGGCTACACCAACGTGATGCTTTTCCCCGGCGGGCTGCACGAGTGGCGTGCCGGCGGCGGCGCCGTGGAGGGCGGTCTGTGACAACCCGCTGGCTGTCGCTGTTCAGCCGGTGGATCATCGGGTTGGTCTTTCTCGCCGCCAGCCTGCCCAAGCTGGTCGCGCCCCAAGACATGGCACTGGCGATCTTCCGTTACCACCTGCTGCCGCACGGGCTGGTCAACGCCGCCGCCATCCTGCTGCCGTGGATCGAGCTGACCGCCGCGGTGGCGCTGCTGCTGGCGCCGGCCTATCGCCGCGCCGCGGCGCTGCTGTTGTGCGGCCTGCTGGCGGCGTTCACCGCCGCCATCGCGCTGGACCTCCACCGCGGCATTGACATCGCCTGCGGCTGTTTCTCGCTCAAGCCGGAACTCGGCCGCATCGGCGCGTTGAGCTTGCTGCGCAATGCGCTCCTGCTGCTGCTGGCCGCGCTGGCGGCCCTGGCCCCGGCCGGAAAGAAGCCATGCCCACCCTGAAACAACTCGGCGAACGCGAAGTGATCCGGCGGCTGGCTAGGTTGCTGCCCTCGCGGCGGGACGTCCGCGCCGGCATCGGCCACGACGTCGCTGTCGTCGCCGGCGGCGCCGCATTCGACTGGCTGCTGAAATCCGACGCCGTGCTCGAGGGCCGGCATTTTCGGGCGGATACGCCGGCGCGCTGGATCGGCCACAAGGCGGTCGGCCGCGTGTTGAGCGACCTGGCAGCCGCGGGCGGCGAGCCGTGCTGGGCGCTGGTGGACCTCGTGGCGCCGGCGCGCACCGCTGTAGCCCGCGTGGAGGGCGTGTATCGCGGCCTGGCAGCGCTGGCCCGGCAGCACGGGCTGGCGATCGTCGGCGGCGACACGACCGAGGGGCCGGTATTGGAGTTGCATGTGTTCGCCGTTGGCCGCGCACCGCGTGGCACCGCCCTGCTGCGCTCCGGCGCGCGGCCGGGCGACCGGCTGTACGTCACCGGCGCGCTGGGCGGCAGCCGGGCCGGCCGGCATCTGCGGTTCGCGCCACGCGTCGCCGAGGGCCAATGGTTGCGCGCGGGCCGTTGGGCCACGGCGGCCATTGACCTCAGCGACGGCCTCGCCACCGACCTCGGCCATCTCGTCGAGATGAGCCGCGTCGGGGCGGAGCTGTTCGCCGATCAAATTCCGATTGCGCGCACCGTTCTTCAAGCGCCGGGAAACCCTCGGCGCAAGGGCACCCGGCGGCGGCCGGGCGCAGCGCTGGCCCACGCGCTCTGCGACGGTGAGGATTTCGAATTGCTCTTCGCCGTGCCGGCGCGCCGCGCTGCGTCCTTCGAGGCCGCCTGGCTGAATAAATTCAGGCTTGCCGCCACGTGCATCGGCGCGCTCACCCGGCGCACCGGCCGGATCGAACTGGTGGACGCCCGCGGCCGCCGCACGCCGCTGCGCGGCCGGGGCTTCGAACATTTCGTTTGAACCGCCGCAGAAAGCGACATGTCCTATCACAAATAGGAGATGAAAAGATGTCACCCGATTTAAAGGAATGTGAAGCGTGGATGCTTAAGCTCCCGGTGAAAGACCGGGCGCTGCTGGCCGAACATCTTATCGCCAGCCTCGATGCCGTTGAAGATTCGGAGAAT
>CAIQIC010000215.1 GCA_903871765.1 uncultured Lentisphaerota bacterium | reverse complement strand
CGCGGCGGCGGGGGCTCGGTGTCGAGCACGAGCCGCACCGTTTCGGCCGGCGTCGCCGCGTTGAAGGGCGCCCGTCCGGTCACCAGGTGATAGAAAAGCGCGCCCAATCCGTAAACATCGCTGGCCGCGGTGATCTCCGCGTCGCGGCCGGCCACTTGCTCGGTCGCGGCGTAACTGGGAGAGCCGAGCATCTGGCCGGTCAGGGTCGCGCCTTCCGTACTGCCGAGCATCTTGGCCAGGCCGAAGTCGGTGATCCGCGGCCGATCCTCCTCGTCGACGAGCACATTGGAGGGCTTGAGGTCGCGGTGCAGGATGCCGCGCTGGTGCGCGTAGTGCACCGCTCCGGCGAGCAGGCGCAGGAATTCGGCGGCTCGTCGCACCGGCAATGGCCGTCCGGCGCAAAGCTCCGCCAGGTTCCGACCGGTCACCAGATCCATCGCGTAGTATGGCTGGCCGTCCACCTCACCGTAGTCGTGGATCGCGACGATGTTGGGATGCTGGAGTTTCGCCGCTGCGGCGGCTTCCAATTGAAACCGGCGCAGCGCCGCCTCGCTCGCAAAGGCCCCGGCGAGCAGCAATTTGACCGCCACGGTGCGGCCGAGCGCCGGCTGCCGCGCCGCGTAGACCACCCCCATGCCGCCCCGGCCGATCTCCTCGATCAACTCGTAGGGGCCAAAAGTCCGCGGCAGCGCCAGATTCCCCGACTCTCCCGCGGGTTCATCGGGCGCCGCCTCCAGCGCCGACCGCAGCAGGCAGGCCGGGCAAAGCCCGTCAGCCGAGGCCGTGCTCAACGGGGTGCCGCAGCTTTGGCAACTCGGGGTGGCATTCATACGGTGCGTAGACCGATCCTACCGTTCTAACGGAAAACCTGGCCGGGGTTACAGGCTCACCGCCGCGAGCAGATGCCGCATCTCGTCCTCGAGGTCGGCGGGATTCATCACGGTTTTGGCCACCTCCGCCCGGAGCGCCTCCCCGAAGCGCCGGCGCAGTCGGTATGCTGCCGTCTTGACTGCGCTCTCGGTCGAACCGAGCTGGCGGGCGATCTCGGCATAGTTCCCGGCCTCGCGCCCGCCCCATAAAACGGCCTTTAGCGCGTCGAGCAGTGGCTCTTTTCCGACCGCCGCATACTCGTGGCGCACGGCGGCGATCGCCTGTTCGATCAGGCTCATCGCCCAGGTTCGGTCGAAATCCTTCTCCGGCGAGTCGGCGGAGACCGGTTCTTCCTGAAAGCGCGACTCGGCCTCTTGCAGTGCCTGGAGCGACACGAACTCGCAGCCGCCGCCGCGCTTTAACGTGGCGGCGCGCGCCCGCTGGTGCGAATGGAAGTTCTCAAACGAGGCGAGCAGGAAGGAGCGGAAGCGCCCGCGTGCCGCATCGGCCTGCGCCACCGCGCCCCGGGCGAGCAGGTCGGCGAGGAATCCTTGGGTAAGATCCTCGGCATCCTGCGGCGTCAGCCCACGGCGCCGGGCGAACCAGTAGAGCGGGTACCAATAGATCCGGCAGAGCTCCTCCAGAGCGGCGCGACCCTCGGACGTCCGAGCCTCGCCGGCGCGCACCACCAGACTCCAATGCGTCGTCGCAAACGCACGAGGACCTCGGGCGGCCACCGAGCCGCCCACCGAGGTTTCGGTCGGTCTCACGAGGCCAACCGATTATACATTTTTCGAATTGTCCGCAAGCACGGCGAGGCGCTCAGGGTCTTTTGCCATCACTATGCAAAACGCGGAGCTGGGGGCAGCGTGTTCATGAGCGACGGGCGCGCCCGTGTGACCTTCGATTGCGATCCGGTTAATACTCGTTGAGCGCAACCATGATTCTCCGCGGTGACGAGCGCTCCGCCGCCACCGCCAACCACTCAACCAACCATTCGACCATGAAAACTCGCATTCTCTCGGCCATCGTATTCGTTGCCGCCCTCGGCGGCTTCCTTGCCGGCCCGCTATCGGCCGCTCCCCAGAAATCTGCCTCCAAGGCCTACTCGGTTCAAGCCGTGGCCCGGGATGGCGCCACCGTCGTCAAGGTGGGCAGCGCGGATTCCACCGTATGTCGCTGGCTCGGCGAGCCGGATCGGAAACTCCCCGGCGACGTGTGGGCCTATTTCCACTTTGCCGGTTCGCGCGAAGAGGCCAAGGAAGAGGGCTGCAGCATCCTGCTGCTCACCATCGCCAACGGCAAAGTCGCGGACATCAAGCTGGTGAACGACCGCGCGCTGACGGTGATCGTGGCGCAGATGGACGTGGATCCCACTGCCGTGCGGCGCATCTATATGGCAAGCAAGTAACCCTCCATCTTCCGGCGTAAGTATTACGTTCGGGATTACATAGGGTGCCCGGAAGGCCGGCTTTCCGCCTGCCGGGCGTTTGCTTTTTGCCGGTGGGCCTGGACGAAGCGGGAGGCCCTGTCAGTCGGTGGTGCAGTTGTGCCGTCGCGGCGGAGTTGGACGAAAGCGGACTCGATTTCAGACTTTCGGACACCTATCGTCGGCGCCATGGAATCCTCGCCTCTCCGCCTCGGCCTGTGTGGCATTGGGCTTGACGCCTGCTGGCCGCAGGTCGCGGGCTTGAAGGAGCGCCTTGAGGGCTACGTCGCCCGCGTCGCCGCGCGCCTGCTGAGCCTGTCGTCATGAAGATCACCTTCGCTCTGCTGGGCCTCGCTTTGTTTTCGGTGGCGGGCTGTGCTGTCGAGGGGCGGCCGCCGCTCAAAGTTACGGCCCTGCGCTGCGAACAGGATGCCGATCCGCTCGGCGTGGACGTGCCGCGGCCGCGGCTGGGCTGGACGCTGCAGTCCGCGGAACGCGGCCAGATCCAGACGGCGTATCAGGTGCTGGCGGCG
>CAIQIC010000214.1 GCA_903871765.1 uncultured Lentisphaerota bacterium | reverse complement strand
GGCAGGAACGCAGAGGTGCGCGGAGGTTCACGGAGCGGCCCTTTGATCTCTGCACAGGGGGTTTCAATCGGATGATCTTCATTACATCGGTGAGCGCGGGCTTCCAGCCCGCCCAACGAGGCCTCCGGCCGCGTTGCCTGCTGCATCGCCGGGAGCGAGATATGCTTGCCGGCAAGATGCCGGCAAGTGCGGGCTAGAAGCCCGCGCTCCCCGGCCGCACGCCAAAACCCGACCTTGCTCCTCTTCCAAGACACTCTTATCCCCATCTTAATCTGTGAAATCTGCGTAATCTGTGGATAAACTTCCGACCTCTGCAACCTCCTCCGACCTCCGTGTTCCTGCCGGGCGCAGGACTTTTCCTTCCAAGGGAAGGACCTTCGGCCTCGGTGGTTAATCCTTTGCTTCTTCCTATCTCTCTGTAATCCGTCTTCAGCCGTGGCGAATTCTTTTCGGTTTCTGCCCCGCTCACGGTTTGATTTCCAGCGTGCCGCGGCCGTGAACGCTGCGGATCTCCGGGTCGTACATGCAACTGCCGGACACGGCGGGCAGCACAAAGCGGCCGGACGTGACCGCGCGGGCGGCGTAATAGAAGGCGCGTTGCCCCACCACCGGACCGGTGAAGAGCACCAACCGATCGTCGCGGAGGTCGCGATGGATGCACCAGTCGGATTTCTCCTTGAGCCATGGCACCAGGGCCGCCGTCGCCAGATTTGGATTCTCGATCTCCAGGCCGGCGGGCAGCAGCTCCTCGATCACCAGATTGTCAAGTTCGCGTCCCAGGGTGTCCACCGTGATTCGGACGACGATCAGATCGCCCTGCGCGACGGCCCGTGCGCCCCAGGTCGCGCCGTTGAGGTCGAGCCATTCGCGCCGGACCTTCAAACCCGCATCTTCCTCCGGCTGCGCGCCGTCCAGCGGTACGCCCTCGGCGCGGGAGGCGTAGAACAGCAGGCCCGGTCCATCGTTGCGAAGCGTCACGGCGCCGGTCTGGTTGGTGCCGTTGCTCCAGTGCACAGCCTGCTTCTCGTTCACGACCCGCGTCAGGCCGCCGGGCAACGCGAGGGTGGCGGCGAAGGGCTGGGCGGCGGGCACGAGCCGGGCATATTTGCCCAGCGCCAGGAGCACCAGCGCGTTGTCCTGCGTCGTGCCCCAGTGTCCATCTTTTTGTTGACGATCGAGCGCTTGCGCCAGCCGGGCGACGTTTTCGTGCTGCGGCGCAATATCCAGCCACGCGCTGAGCAGCAATGCGGCCTCGCGCACGCCGCCGGCGGCGATGCACCCGCCGGCGCGAGGACGACCGGCATCGGGCAAACCTAAGGCCGTCATCAACTCCGTGGCCTGACGCGGTTCGCCGGCGGCGAGTAACGCCGCGGCCGTGTGGACCTGCGCGTCGAACGGCAAGCGCCGGGCTTCCTCGCGCAACCGGGCCGTCCAGCCGTGTTCCGGTTTCCCGGCCAACGCCAGCACCTGGCAGGCGTAGGCGCGCACAGTCATGTCGGCCTGCCACGCAGAACTGCCAACGTCGTCGGGTACCGGGCTGTCCAGGCGGCTGCGCAGCCAGCTCAGGGCGGCGTCCAGGCGGTCGGTCGGCACATCGTAGGCGGCGCGCCGGGCTTCAACCAGGAAATGCGCCGCATAGATCGCCGCCCCCTCGTCGCACATGGTGCTGTCGGGCCAGAGATTGAAACCGCCATGGCCCTGCTGCATGGAGAGCACACGTAGCACGCCCGCCTGAACAAACTGCTCGGTCTCATCGCGACCCATGCTCCGCGGCAGGACGCGGTTGGCGAGGTCGGCCAGGTAGAGCAACGGGAACGCGGCCGAGGTGGTCTGCTCCAGGCAGCCGTAGGGATAATGCAGCAGGTAATCGAGTCCGCGGCCGAGCTTGAGCGCCGGCTGGCCGGAACACCAGACCTCCTGCCGCAGCGTGGCGGGAATCCAGTTGGCCGGCGGCAGCATCGTCCGCTGCTCGCCGGCCTTCAGCGCGCCAAAGCCCGCGTCCACCGCCAGCCCGGCCGCGGGCCGCACGGCCAGTTCGATGGTTTCGCGATACCGTTCCGTACCGGCTTCCGCCTCGATGGTGCACAGCGCCTTGCCCGGCACCGTGCCGGCGGCCAGCGGCACCACCACGTTGCGCGCCTCGCCCGGCGGGAGCGGGATGTCCTGCTCGGCTTGTTCCACGTTCAGCGGCCCGCCGCAAGTGACGCGCAGGCGCGCTTGAACCGGCGCGCCACTTTCATTGAACAGTGCCACGGACGCGAAGCAGCGATCGCCCGGCGCCAGAAAACGCGGCAGACTCGGCTGCGCCACGAGCGCGCGCTTGATCTTGACGTTCTGCTGCTGCGCGCCGAACTGCGCCCGGTTCCACGCGACGGCCGTCAGCCGCAGCTCGCCGGTGAACTCGGGCACGTCGAAGCCGGCCTCCGCCTCGCCATTCGTGCCGGTGTGCAGTTGCGACACCCACAACGCGACCGGTTTGAAGCGGTTGGCCTTGATGGGATTCAACCGCCGGCCGAGGTCGGCGGCGGCGCCGCCCGCCGGATGCGCCGCCGTGCCCAGCGCGGCGTCGTCCACCACCGGCATCAGTTCGCCGTACACATCGAACAGGTTGACGCCCAGCGCGCGCTGGCCGAGGAACCATTTCAAGGGATCGGGCATCGGGTACGCCGTCAACATGCAGATGGCCTCGTCCACAGCCATCACGGCGAGGTCCGCGGCGGCGGGCGCGCCGGATTCATCGGTGACACGCACCTTCGCGGTCAGTCGCGCCTGCGGCCGGTTGGTCGCCGGCGCATCGAGTGTCACCACCAAGCGCCGGCCGGGCGGCACGACCTTGAGCGGCGTCGCGCCCGTGGCGCGGTGCGCGGTCCAGACACTCTCCGCCACGGCCGGCCGGATCAGCGTCAGGGAGCAATAGACATTCGGCGCGTAGTCCGGCCGCACCGCGAGTTCCGCTTCGGCGGTGTTCTTCGCCAGCTCGATCACGCGGCTTTCCAGCACATGGTTGGACTCGATCGTCAGCAGCGCCTGGCCGGCAAACGGCGCCTTGATCAGCAACCGCGCCATGTCGCCCGGCCGGTAGGACGGCTTGTCCAGCGTCAACTCCACCACGTCGGGTTTTTCGCGGCTCCACGACAACCACTGCTGGTCCGCCGTGCCGGCATAGAAGCGGAAGCTCGACGCAGCGCCGCTGGCCGGATGGCTGAAGGTCAGCAGGTACTGGCCCGGCGCGGAGACGCTGAAGGCATAGTCGGACGGCTGCCCGCCGGCAGCGCAGGTGTCTTCGAGCACCTTGGTCTTCTGCTCCTCGGACTGCCATTGATAACGACCGCGGTCGTCCCGCCGCAGCACCGTGTTCCACGCGACGCGGTCCAGGCGTACCGCCAACGGCTTGGCGTTGGTCCACGCCGCGCCGTCACCGGCGACTTCGACCACCGCGACCTGCTGTGTCTCGCCGACGCGTACCACGTCCCGGTCGCCGGTTTTCAAGCCAATGTAGAAGGGATAGACGTCCACCAGGGTCTGGGCGTGCGCGGTGACCGGACGACCGCTGGACTCGGTCACCGTCGCCTGGAATCCGACCCGGATGGCGGCCGGCGGCCGCCAGGCGTCGCTGGTCGGAATGGCAAACGCGGCGCTGCCCTGCGCATCCAGCACCCGCTCGCTGTCCACCTTGAAGGTTTCCGCGAATTTCCGTTCCTCGTCGCCAAACCGCCACTCCGGCCAGGCCTTGGGCGCAAACGGCGCCGGCCGTAGCGTGACGTAGCCCCGCGCCTTGAGTCCCGCCGCCAGGCGGCCGAAGAGATGCTCGGCGCGGACAGCAAACGGCACGGGCCGGCCGGCCGCGACGCGGGCCGCGGGTGTCTCCACGCGTACGCGAATCTGCGGCGGGACAAATTCCTCCAGCGCGACCGGTGTGGCGCCGAGTTCCTTGAACGTGCCCGGCAACACCAGCCGGCACTCGTAACGGCCCGTCGGCAGGAACTCCGGCAGCGTCACCGCCGTTTCCGCCGCGCCTTGGGCATCGAGTTGGATGGGCACGTCCCGGAAGACGCGGCCATTGGGCTTCACCACGCGGAACAGGGCCGGGAACGCCGGCGGTGCTTCCAGATGACGGTCGCGCACCAGCGCCTGGAGATGCACCGTTTCGCCGGGCCGGTATACGCCGCGATCGCTGAAGAGATAGGCCTCATAGCCGTCGGCCAGATAGGGGCGACCGTCTGTCTCGCCCGCGGCGTTCACCTGTGTGCCTTCGAGCGGCAGGAACGAAAAATCCGCGCCCGCGCGGGCCACCACCAGGAACGGCGCGGCGGCCTTGTCATCCTGCTTGAACCGGAGCGTCACCAGCCCGCGGGCGTCCGTCGCGCCGCGAGCCAGCTCGGTGTTGTTCTCCGCATAGAGCACCAGTTCCGCCCCGGCGACGGGTTTGGCCGTGCCGAGGGAATTGACCCACACCAGCAATTCGCCGCTGCTCAGGCGCGCGGCGAGGCCGAGATCCGTCACGGCAATCAGCTTGTGATCCTGCACGCGGCTGTCGTCGTCATAATAATAGTGCCGGCGCCCGCGACCGGAATAATAGGGACGCTCCGCCGCTGAGTCCGCCAGCTTGCGCACGCTCAACAGGTAGAGCCCGCGCGGCTCGGGACCGGCCAGATCGCGCAAGTGGACGGAAAATTTTGCCTCGGTGTTCAGCGGCGCGGCCAGCCGGTTCGTCACGGTCGCCGCCGCGTCCGTCAGCCGGTCGGCCGCTTCCTGGGCATTATTCGCATTGCGCCCGCCATCCCGCTGGGCCAGGAACACCAGGTTCTGGGGCAGGACAGGCGCGAGGCTGATCTCGCAGGCGCGCAGGTTCATCGCGCTGACCGGCACGGTCAGTTGGCCGCGCGGTGAAAGATAACGGCCGTCCGTGGCAATGGCCACCGCCGTCCGCCGATTGGGGATCTGGACCGTGCGCACGACGTCCTTGAACAGCGGGCGCCCGTTGACTGAGCGCAGGCCGGCGCGGAACGTCAGCGTGTAGATCGCGCCCGGTTGGAACGGGCCGCTCAGCGCACAACCGCGCCAATGCTGCTCGGCCGTGAATTTGACCACGGGCGATACTTCGATGAACGGGGACGCCGCGCTGGGATCTAGCTGCTCGGTGAATTGACACTCCAGGTGGATGTCGCCGAAGGCCGGCGCCTGCGGCTCGATCCGGGTCAATTGCAGCTTGGAGGTTATTTCCAGATCGATGCTCCACGCGCTGTCCGTAGCCGGCGGTCCACCGACCGCCGGCAATCCTTTGGCCAGTTCCAGACAGAGTTGATCAAAGCTCAACGGCCCCGTCCGGATCAGCACGACATTCACGCCGGCGGCGCCGACCAGGACATAATCCTGCTCTTTTTTATCGGGCGTCATGAGCCGGAGATATTTCTTCAGATCCGTCCGGCTGGGCCTGGCGGTGAACGAAAGGCGCAGCGTCGCCTCGCGGTCTGGCGAGAGATTGATTTGCTCCACGCTGTCCAGTCGCAAGGATGCCGGCGCCACGGCCGCCGTTTTCTGTCCGCCGGGCGACGCAACGCCGCCGGCCGGCGGCTGATGCGTCAGCCGCCACACGGCCCAGCCGTTCAGCGCCAGGGCGGCCAGCGCCAGCAACAACCAAACCGTGGAGCGCCGGTGCGGATCGCACGGCGCCGGCGTTGCGGCCAAAGCGCCGGCCTCCTCCGCATAGCTTTCCGGCGCATCCAACTCGCCGAGCACGGCCTCCAGATCGGCCGCGGTGGGGGCTGCCGCGCTGCAGCGGCGGCGCAGGGCTTCGGCGATATGTTCGCGGAGTTCGTTCAGCAGTTCCCGGCGCACGGCGGCGCTGCGGGATCCGAGGTGGCTGTCCACCGCGCGCAAATAGTCCTCGATCTTCCGTTGGAGTTCATCCGGCAGGTTCATGTTGGTCCTTCTCATGCAGGGGTTGTTGCAACTGGTTCAATGCATCGTTGAGTAAATCCAGGTGGGCGCGCATTTCCGCGAGGCGCAGGCGGCCGGCGGGCGTGAGCGTGAAGTAGCGGCGCGGCGGGCCGGACGCCGACGGCACGTCGCGCGTTGTCAGATATTTTTCCGCGCGCAGCCGGTTGAGGATGGGATAGATCGTGCTCTCGGAGACGGCCAGCGCTTCGATTTGCTGGAGCGCTTGGACGATCTCGTAGCCGTAGCTCGCGCCGCGGCGGAGCACGTTCAGCACGCAGTACTCCAGCAGCCCCTTGCGCAATTGCGTCACCCAGCCGGCGATCATCCTGGTACTCCGTAAGACGTACTACGTTTTACATAATTCCGGGCCGGTGTCAACTTCTTTCCGGATTCAATGGAACTTCGCCCTCCGTCGCGCGGCGCTACGCTGACGCTATGGAGGGCATCCTCCGCGCGGCAACTTGAATGGCTGGCCATCCGTAGCGCAAACCCGCTTGGCGGGCGCAGAACGAAGAATCAGACTTTGCCCTGCTACGCCCCGCGGCCTTTGGCCTTGTGCTTCGCAGGGCATCCTAAACTCTGCGCCCGATGGCTTGCCATCCGTAGCTCAAGCCCGTCTGCGGGTGCAGAGCGTAGGATGGCGGAAGGGGAGGGATTCGAACCCCCGGTGAGCATAAACCCACTCCGGTTTTCAAGACCGGCGCTTTAAGCCACTCAGCCACCCTTCCGATGGATTTTCGTTGCGGCGGCATCATAGGGCAGCGCGGGTCGTCGTTTCAAGTCGAAGTCGAAACCAAGTTTCGCCAGGGTATCAAGCGCCCGCTGGTCCGACGCCGGCACCGTGATGACCAGCCTGGCCGCGGTTTACCGCACCTCAACCTGGCCGCCGGTGAGCAGCGAACTGCCGATGACTTTCCTGGAGCGGCTGTGCAGCGTGATGGCGTCGCCGGGCCAGCGCAGGATCTGCAGATAAACGAGCTGGCTCTGGCGGGTGCTCGCGTTGTCGTACTCCTCGAGCGAAACGCCGTCGCCACGGGACGATCCGCGCCAGCGTGTTGGTATCCACCGCCCGGACCGGAACGGCGGCCAGGCTCATGAGCACGACCAGCCCTGCCAAACCTGCGTTCTTCACGCTCCTACTCCTATTTCTCCATCAATCAAGCCCAGCGCCCTCAAAGACCAGTTCCTAGACATTTTCCTGCCCTTATCTGATGTTGCAGAAAAGATTGCATGGTGGGGACGATGCCATGACAGGGTCGGAAAGGCAAACGTGTTTGAAGAAATTGGGTGCGCCGGCCCTGCCGGGCGCGCCTTGCCGCGCGCCGGTCCATCCAGTATTCTGTCTGCCCGACAAAGGAGCGTAGCATGAGCAAACTGACGCGACTGGGCCTGCTGACCGGCGGGGGCGACTGCCCCGGCCTCAACGCCGTCATCCGGGCCGTCGCCAAGTCGGCGATGAACGACTACGGCGCCACGGTAATCGGCATCGAGGACGGTTACGAGGGATTGGTGCTGGGCCGGATGCGCGAGCTCCAGAACACCGATGTCTCCGGGATCATCAACCTGGGCGGCACCCTGCTCGGTACCTCCAACAAGGGCGATCCCTGGCACTTTCCGGTCACCGGCGCCGGCGGCCAGGTGGAGATCCGGGACTTTTCCGACCGCGTGGTGGACCATTACCGGCACTGGCAGCTCGACGCGCTCGTGGCCATCGGCGGCGACGGCACGTTGAACATCGCCGCCAAACTCGGGGCGCGCGGTTTGAACATCGTAGGCGTACCCAAGACGATTGACAACGACCTCATGGCCACGGACCGGACCTTCGGCCATGACACGGCGGTGGCGGTCGCCACCGAGGCCATTGACCGCCTGCACACCACGGCTTCCGCGCACCATCGTGTGATGGTGATCGAGGTCATGGGCCGTTACGCCGGTTGGATCGCGCTGTCCGCCGGCCTCGCCGGCGGCGCGGACATCATCCTGATCCCGGAAATCCCCTTCCAGTGGGAGGCCGTCTACCGCAAGGTGCGCGAGCGCAGCCGGCACGGCAAGCGGTTCAGCATCGTCTGCGTGGCCGAGGGCGCCCGCTGCCCGGACGTCGGCGAGATCGTCAAGAGCTTCGACGTGAAGCGGACCGACGCCCGGCAGCTCGGCGGCGTGGCGGATTACGTCGCCCGGAAGATCACCGAGGCCACCGAGCTCGAGACGCGCGTGACGGTGCTTGGGCATCTCCAGCGCGGCGGCGCGCCGACCCCGTTCGATCGCATCCTGGCCACCCAATTCGGCGCGTTGGCCGCCCGGCTGGCGGCGGAAGGGCAGTTTGGCATGATGACGGCGTTGCGCGGCACGCAGATCGTGCCGGTGCCGTTGCAAGACGCCATCGCGCAGTTGAAACAGGTGCCCTTGGACAACCCGATGATCGCCGCCGCGCGCTCCGTCGGCACTTGCTTCGGCGATGCGTAGGCCCGGCGGGGATTATTTCTGGTTGCCGCCCGCCGGCGGAGCCGGCGTCACAAGTTTCCTGCCAGCCAGCAGGTCATCCAGTTGCTTGCCCAGCGTTTCCTTCAGGTCCGGCGAGAAGCCGACATGGACCGCCTGCACGCTGCCGTCCTTGCCGATCACCACCGTCTGGGGAATGCCCTCCACGCCGTAGCTGTTGCCCGCCGCGCCCTCGCTGTCCAGCGCGACCGTCAGGAGCAGTTTCTCCTTCGCCATAAAATTCTTGGCCGTCTCGGCCGATTCGCGCTGATTGACGGCATAGACGACGACGCCCTTGCCCTGATACTGGGCCGCCACGCCGGCCAGGAGCGGCAGGCTGCGCCGGCAGGGGCCGCACCACGTGGCCCAGAAGTCCAGCACCACCACGTCCTTGCCCTGGTGCTTCGCGAGCGACAGCTTGCCGCCGTCCAGCAGGTCCAGGTCCAGGGCCGGTGCGGGCTTGCCCAGCAGCGGCGATGGGCCGTCATCCTCCTGCTGCTGCGGGCGGAAGGAATCCACCTTTTTCGCGGTGGCCGGCGGCGTGAACTGGAAGGCGGCGTCCGCGACGGCGGGATTCATCTCGTACTGGTTGAACAGGATTTCCATCTGCCATTGCGCGTTGGTCATCTGCGGCGCGGCGGCGGCCGCCGCCTGCATGCCCTTGGACATGTCCATGATCACCTTGCGCACCAGCGGCTGCTTGCCGGTTTCCAGCCACATGTCCCAGTCAAACTGCTTCTGGACGCCGCGCACCCGGTGGCATTCCGCGCCCTGCCACATCTCCGTGCCCAGGTACTTCACGCTATCCACGTCCGCCAGCAGCAACCGGTAGGGCTGCGGCGCCATCAGCGTGGAGAAGAACGGAATGCCGTGCTGCAGCAGGTTGCCCACCTCCGTCGGGCTTTCAAAATACTGGTCGAGGCTCGCCGGCGCCGGCTGCTGCAGATACCGCTTGGCCTGCGGGATGAAGACAAACGTGTTGCTGCCGTCGCAGATGAAATGGAAGCCCCCCTGCCCCGCCTTGTGCGTGATCGCCAGCCGGTTGGGCCGCGCCAGGGCAATCGTCCACGCACTGGTGAGTTCCTGCTTCAGCCCCTCGGACTGCATATGCAACTGAACCTCCAACTCGAGCCGCAGGCTTTTCATTCCGCGATAGAAGTCCGCCATCCGCTGCAGGGCTTCCGCCGCCTTCGGCTCCACCGCCACGGCCGGAGCCGCGGCCGCCGCCGCCGGCGGCTGCTCCGCCGGCGCCGGATCCTGGGCCTGAACGCCCGCGACCCAGCCCACGGCCAGCAGCCCCGCCAGCCACCGCGACGGTTTGATCCTGTTCATGCCTCATCCTCCCGGCCACGGCGTTAGCCGCGTGTCGCGCGGCGGCCACACGGCCGTCAGTTTTTCTTCTTCGCCTTGTTCTCCTCCTGGAAGAGCTTGTACTCGACGCTGTCCACCAGCGCCTCCCAGGAAGCTTCGATGATGTTGGGCGAGACGCCCACCGTACCCCACGTGGCCGTGCCATCGCTGGACTCGATGACCACGCGGGTTTTGGCGGCCGTGGCCTCGGTGGGATCGAGGATCCGCACACGGTAGTCGGTGAGCACGACGTCCTTGATCTGCGGATAAAAATGCAGCAGGGCCTTGCGCAACGCCTGATCCAAGGCGTCCACCGGGCCGTTGCCTTCGCCCACCGTCAGCGCCGTCACGCCGTTGACGGACACCTTGACCGTGGCCTCGGAGAGGCAGGGCTCGCCTTTACGGCGCTTCTCGATGATGACGCGGAAGCCCTCCAGCACAAAAAACGGCTTGTGCGCCTTGAGCACCTTCTGGATGAGCAGTTGGAAGGAGCCTTCGGCCGCCTCGAAGGCATAGCCCTCCTTCTCCAGCCGCTCCAGCTCGCGCAGGATGTCCTTGATCTCCGGCGCGGATTTATCGAGGTTCAACCCCATTTCGACGGCCTTGAGGAAGACATTGCTCGCGCCGGACAACTCAGAGACGAGGATGCGGCGCTGGTTGCCCACGCTTTCCGGCACGACGTGCTCGAAGCTGCGCGGATTCTTGCGCACCGCGTCTACATGCATGCCGGCCTTGTGGGCAAAGGCGCTTTCGCCGACATACGGCGCCTTGCGGTTGGGTTGCAGATTGGCCATTTCGTCCACGAATAACGCCGCCTCCCGCAGCCGTTTGAGCCCCGCTCCCGCCCGGCACGCGCACCCCATCTTCAGCACCAGGCTCGGAATGATCGCGCACAGGTTGGCGTTGCCGCAGCGTTCGCCGTAGCCGTTCATGGTGCCCTGCACCTGCGTCGCGCCGACGTGGACGGCGGCGAGGGCGCTGGCGACCGCGCAGTCGCTGTCGTTGTGCGTGTGAATCCCGATGCGCACCGGGAAATCGCGGACCACGGCGGCGGTGATGGCGGCGACTTCGTGCGGCAGCGTGCCACCGTTGGTATCGCACAGGCACAGGGTATCGGCGCCGGCGTTGAGCGCCGCCATCAGCGCGGCGCGCGCGAACTCCGGACTGTCTTTGTAGCCGTCAAAGAAATGCTCGGCATCGAACACCACCTCCTTGCCGTGCTCCTTGAGGATGCGCACGGTGTCGGTGATCATCGCCAGGGCTTCCTTCTCCGACACCTTGAGCACGTCCGTCACGTGCAACCGCCAGCTCTTGCCGAAGATGGTGCAGACCGGCGTCTGGGCGTCGAGCAGCGCGCGCACGCCGCCGTCCTCGCCCGCGGTCACGTGCGCCCGGCGGGTGGCGCCGAAGGCGGCCAGCCGGGCGTGCGCCAGTTTTTCCTTGCGGGCGGCCTGGAAGAACGCCCGGTCACGCGGGTTGGAGGCGGCAAAGCCGCCCTCGATGTAGTCCACGCCGAGCTGATCGAGCCGCTGGACGATGCGCAGCTTGCCCTGGTCGGAAAAGGCAATGCCCTCGCCCTGCGCGCCGTCGCGCAGGGTGGTGTCGTAGATGACGATGTTCTTCATACCGTCTGCTCCCCGCCGTGGGCCGGCGCAAAGAAGGCGTGGTACAACGCGCGCACCGCCTTCTTGCGGTCGGCTTCCTGCACGCCGAACATGATGCTGATTTCCGACGCGCCCTGGTTCAGCATCTCGATGTTCACGCCGGCGTCGGCCAGGGCGCGCGTCGCCCGGGCCGCGAGGCCGACCGTGTAGCGCATACCCTCACCCACGATCATCAGCAGGGCCAGGCCGTGCTCGACCTCGACGTCGTCCGGCGCCAGTTCCGCCTGGATGCGCCCGACGACGCGCGCCTCCCGGGCCGGCGTCAGCTCCCGGCTGCGCACGATCATGCTCGTGTTGTCGATGCCGGAGGGCGCATGCTCATAGGAGATGTTTTCGTCCTCCAGGATCTGCAGCAGTCGCCGGCTGAAGCCGACTTCGCGGTTCATCAGGTATTTGCTCACGTAGATCGTGCTGAACCCGTTCGCGCTCGCCACGCCCACCACGCCGCCGGCCGAATACGGCCGCTCCGGCACGATCTGCGTGCCCGGCGCGGACGGCCGGTTGGTGTTCTTGATGCCGATCGTCACGCCGGCCTGCACGGCCGGTACGATCGCCTCGTCGTGGAAGACGCCGAACCCCGCGTAGGCCAGCTCGCGCATCTCGCGGTAGGTCAGCAGCGTGATCGGCGGCGCCTCCGGCACGATGTGCGGATCGCAGGCATAAACGGAATCCACGTCGGTGAAATTCTCGTAGACGTCGGCCTGGACCGCGGCCGCCAAAATCGCGCCGGTGATATCCGAGCCGCCGCGCGGGAAGGTGGCGACTTCGCCGGCCTCGGTATAGCCGAAAAAGCCGGGGAAGATGGTTACGCCGGAATGGTGCCGCAGTTCGGCGAGCCGGGCATAGGATTTTTCCAGCACCTGTGCGTTGCCGAACTGGGCGCTGAGCAACAGGCCGGCCTCGCGCGGGCTGACATAGTGCGCATCCAGACCCTTCTGTCGGAACGCCGCGGCCACGAGCTGGGCGCAATGGTCCTCGCCCGCAGCCTTCAGGCCGTCCAAAAATCTGCCGTGGTGCTGGCGGTCGCCCGCCAACCGCTGACGCAGATCGGTTTCGATCGCGCGCGTGATGCTGTCCGGCAAGCCGAGGGCCTGCTGGATCTCCGCAAAGCGCTGGACCACGACGGCCAGTTCCTGCTCCGCCGCGCCGTGCTTGAGCATGGCTTCGGCGCAGGCGATCAGCAGATCCGTCACCTTCGTATCGGTCTTGTGGCGCTTGCCGGGCGCCGAGACCACAATGATCCGCCGGTCGGGATCGGCCTTGACGATCTCGAAAACTTTCAGGATCTGGCCGGCATCCGCCAGCGAGGTCCCGCCGAATTTTACCACTTTCAAGCCCATACCATACCCGCGTGTCGCTTCTGCGCTTACGCGCGCCCAACCGCCAGCCGGCGGCCTTCCCGGCTCTCACTCAAAGTCCTCAATCCGCAGCCGCACCGTCGGCGCGCCAATAATCTCCATTCGGTCAATCAGAGCCAGGGCGCTGCGAAACTGATGCTCCGCAGCCTGGTGGGTGACAATCACCACCGGTACATGCTGGCCGGCCCGGGCTTCCTTTTGCATCACCGATGCGATGCTGATACCGTGCTTGCCCAGCACCTGGGCCACACGCGCCAGCATGCCGGGCTTGTCCAGCAAGGTCAGCCGGAGGTAGCAGCGCACCGCGATGTCGTCGGCAGGCTGCAGTTGCAAGGTCCGGCCCGCCGCCGCGTGGACCGGGGCCATGCGCCGCTGGCCGGCGGCCAGATCGCGCGCCACGTCGGCCAGGTCGCTCAGCACCGCGCTGGCCGTCGCCGTCCGGCCCGCGCCGCGGCCGTAATACAGCGTCTGCCCGGCCAGGTCGCCGTCCACCTGGATCGCGTTGAAGACGCCGCTGACCGCGGCCAGCAAGTGCGCCCGCGGCACCAGCGTCGGCTGCACGCGCACGCCGACTCCGGCGGGGCCCAGTTTGACGATGCCCAGCAACTTGATCCGGTAGCCCATTTCCAGCGCGTTGCCGAGGTCCTCCATCGCCAGCCCGCGGATACCTTCGACGGATGCCGCGCTCAGCGGCACGGGACAACCGTAAGCCAGCGCGGCGAGGATGACCGCCTTGTGCGCCGTGTCGTGCCCGTCAATATCCAGGCTGGGTTCCGCCTCGGCATAGCCGGCCGCCTGCGCCGCCCGCAGCGCGGCGTCAAACGGCGCCTGCTCCTGTTCCATGCGGGTCAGGATGTAGTTGCAGGTGCCGTTAAGGATGCCGTAGATGCTGCGGATGTTATTGGCGACCAGCCCTTCGCGCAGCGCCTTGATGATGGGGATGCCGCCACCGACGCTGGCCTCGAAATAGACCGGCGTCTGCCGCGCCTCGGCGGCCTGGAAGATTTCCGCGCCGTGTGCCGCCAGCAGCGCCTTGTTGGCCGTCACCACCGGCTTGCCCAGCGCCAGCGCCTGGAGAATCAACTGCTGTGCGGCGCCGCAGCCGCCGATCAGTTCCACGACCACGTCCACCGCCGGATCGTTGACCACGGCCGCCGCGTCGCGCGTCAGCAGGGACCGGTCCACGGCCACCCCGCGGTCGCGCTCCAGGTCGAGATCGGCGATCCGGCGCAGCGCGAACCCGAGGCCCAGCCGCGCCGCCAGCGTCGCGTCCTGGCGCTGCAAGCCCTCCACCACCCCGGCGCCCACCGTGCCGAAACCGAGCAGTCCAATGCCTATGGTCTTCATACCCGTGCAACTCCAAAACGTGCCCACGATAGATGAAAATCGCCGCGAAACAAGCAAATCCCGCCGCGACGACTCTGGGCAGGTACAACCGCGAAGGCCAAGGAATCCTTTCATACTGCGGCCTTCTTGGATCACATGGCCCCGGACTGCCGTCCGGCAGAGCGCCACATCAGGCCTGGTGGAACCGCCGGCGAGGCCCGCCGCACCCTTCGGCGCCTATAACAAAAATCTATCCGGCCGGATAGATTTTTGTTATGCGCCCAATCCCTGCTGCCCCCCTCAACCGGAACACGCTGGCGCTCTGCCTGACGGCCAGCCGGGGCCACCTTGCACAAGGTCGACAGGGGCCTGGTAGTGGCGCGGGACCTCTGACGGGGTCAGTGGAACCAATGCGACAATAATAAAACCACTTCAGCTCACGCCGCCCATTAAACCCAGAAAACGACGATTTCGGGATGGCGGGCGGCCACGTCGGCGGTCTCGCCGACATCGTCGTCGAGGTGGTACAGCTCCGGCGACCGGCAGGGGTGCTGCCTTGCTTTGGACCATCCCGCGCCACGCGTGGCTTCCAGGGTCCGCGCCGCACGGCCTCAGGATGTCGCTTCATAACCTTGCCCCCCACACCGGCTAATCGTGTTCGATGATCCGGCCGTCGTCGTCTAGTGCGGGTGGTTTCGATTTCCATAGGTTGACCGGCGCGTCGTTCGTCTGGGGCGCACCCGGCGTGCTGCGGCCGGCGGCGATATAGGTGCGCATGATCTTTGCCAGTCGCGCGACGATGTCCGGATGCGCCCGATAGACGTTGCCGCGCTCGCCGAGATCCTCCGCCATGTCGTAGAGCTGCAGCGGCGGCAGGTTACAGGCCGCGGGGCTGCCCGGTACCGGGACACTCCAGCCGCCGGAATCGGGGCAGAATTCAAGCTTCCACCGGCCCTGCCGGACGGCGAAAGAACCGTTGATGGAATGATGGACCACGGCTTCGCGGAGCGGCCTGGTCGCGGTGCCCAGCAACGCCGGCAGAATGCTGACGCTGTCTTCTCCGGCGTTGTCGGGCAGTTTTGCGCCGAGGATGTCGGCACACGTTGCCATCAAGTCAGTGAGACAGGTCAACTGATCGCTGCTGGTGCCGGCTTTGATCTTGCCGGGCCACCGGGCGATGAACGGGATGCGGTGGCCGCCGTCGAAGATGTCGGCTTTGTACCCGCGCCGGTTCTCGCTGGCGAAATGGCCCTTCCGCTCCAGCTCCGCCGTGCCGGCCGCAGGCGAACAGCCGTTGTCGCTGGTGAAGATAACCAACGTGTTGTCAGCAATACCGGCTTGGTTGAGCGCGGACAGGACCTCGCCGAGGGCCCAGTCGGTTTCCATCACGAAATCGCCGTACGCGTTGAGACCGCTCTGGCCCTGCCATTCCTTGGTCGGCACGATCGGCGTGTGCGGCGAGTTCAACGGCAAGTAAAGGAAGAACGGTTTCTTGGCCACCGCGCGCTGACCAATGTACTCCACCGCCTTGCGCGTCAGCGTCGGCAGCACGTCCACCGCCTCGAAGCCCGGCGCGGCAGGCCCGGAGCGGACCCATTTCTTGGTGGCGGTCGGCGCCTCGGTGAATCGGTCGTTTTCGATGAACGCAAACGGCGGCATATCCAGCGACGCGCTGATGCCGAAGTAGTAATCGAACCCGCGCGTCGTCGGCCCGTCCCGGATGGGTCCGACGGCCGGGGCCTTGGGAAGGCCCATGCCGAGATGCCATTTGCCGATGCCGGCAGTGTGGTAGCCGTGCTGTTGCAACAATGCCGGCACCGTCAACCGCGCCTGGTCGATCAACGGCGGGCTGAAACCAGGCAATACGCCCGACTGCAGCCGCGATCGCCAGTTGTACCGGCCCGTGAGGATGCCGTAGCGCGTCGGGGTGCAGACGGCCGAGCTCGAATGCGCGTCGGTGAACGCGACGCCTTGTGCCGCGAGCCGATCAATATTGGGCGTCGCGATTTTGCCGCGTTGCGGGTTCAGGCCGTGCACATCGCCGTAGCCCAGATCGTCGCAGAGGATGTAGACGATGTTGGGCCGGTCGCCGGGCCGGGCCATGGCCGAACCGGCCCAGGCCAGACCGAGCAGCAGCCAGCGGAACTTCATGGTCACGCAACTTTTCTTTGCGGTCGCGCCGATCTGCCTCAACTCACGATCCGCAGCGGCGGACGGACCTGCCACCGGCCGCGGGTGAAGTCGGGCACGTCCACCGCCGCGCCGCGGCGGGCGACGGATTGCGCGCTGAGCGGGCCGACGGCGGACCAGGCGGCGGCATCGTACACGTCCTGGTCGAGCGGTTCGCCGTTGCGCAGGCAGTAGACGAGGCGCCACAACATCAGCCAGTCCATCCCGCCGTGGCCGCCGCCTTGCTGGGCGAGTTCGCCCATCTTGACGAAGAGCGGGTGCTCGTACTTCTTCATGATCTCTTCCAGCCGGGCGCCTTCGGTCCACTCATGCGTAGCGGCCGTCAGGCCCTCGCAGGCCAGGCGGTTCGGGAAACCGGCAAACGTGCCCTGCGTGCCCTGGATCAAGTTATGGCGCGAATACGGCCGCGGCGAGGTCTCGTCCCACTGCACCATGATCGTCCGGCCGCGGGCGGTCTTGATGATCGTGGTGTTCATGTCGCCGCAGTTCCATAGCTTGATCTGGTTCCACTTGTGCTCGGGCGGAAAGTTCTTCTTAGCGAACAGTTCCCGGCCCAGCGCCGGCGAACCGATGGAGGAAAGGTGATCGAACCGGTCGCCGCGGTTGATGTCCATGTACTGCGCCACCGGACCGAGCCCGTGCGTCGGGTACAGGTTGCCGTTGCGTTTGGCGTAGTGCCACGTGCGCCACGAGCCGGTGCCGTGGTTGACCTCGTGCATCTGGCTGCGCAAGTCATGGATATAGGCCGCCTCGCCATGGAGCAGCTCGCCGAGCAGGCCGAGCCGGACGAGGTTCAGACAGAACAACTCTTCGCGGCCGTAGTTGCAGTTTTCCAGCATCATGCAATGCCGCTGCGTCTTGGCCTGCGTCTTCACCAGGTCCCAGCACTCCTCCAGCGTGATCGCCGCGGGCACCTCGGTGAACGCATGCTTGCCCGCCTGCAGCGCATCCACGCACATCCGCGTGTGCCATTCCCAGGGCGTGGCGATGATGACCAGATCCACGTCGTCGCGCTCCAGCATCTTGCGGTAGGCATAATCGCCGTCGCCGTAGGCGGCCGGCCGCGGGCGGCCGCTCTGCACGACGCATGCCACCGCGGCGTTCAACGCCGGCGGATGATTATCCGCGATGGCGGTCACGTCCACGCCTTCGAGCGTCATCATCTGTTCCAGATGCCCGCTGCCGCGCGCGCCGACGCCAATGAACGCCGCGCGCACCCGCGCCAGCTTCGGCACACGGAACAAGTCCGCGCCCGCCGGCGTTACAGCCGCCGCGGTCCGGGTGGCGGCGCCATCCCCCACCGCCAGCCCCGCCGCAGCCAGTGTGGTCGCACGCAGAAAATGCCGCCGCGATACCGTTGAAGATTCATTCAGCCACATGTTCGCTCCTCTTGAAATTCCATCCGATAGGTTTTTAGTATAACATGTTGCGGGCAGAAAAGGTCTTTATTTCAGCCCCGCGGTGGTATATAAGATCGCCGGGTTGTGGGCGATCGCCATGGAAGAACACCGTAAACGCTGGTATAAACAGGGTTTGGGGCCGCGCATAGACGCGCTCGACGTGGCGCTGAAGGCTCTCCGGGCCGGGGAGGCGGCTGCGGGAAAAAACATCCGGATGATCGCCGAATCCCTGCGCGCCTCCAGCCACTCGTATGGCTTCGACGAGGTGTGCAAGCGCGCGAGCAGCATCGGGGAGGCGCTGCCCGCCGAACTGCCGGATCGAACCGGCGAACTGATCGCGGTCTTGCGGCACGAACTCGCCGAAGATCCCAGCCTGCCTGCCACCATCCTCCTGGTCGGCGAGCAGAGCTCGTTCATGGTTGCGCTGAGCCGTGAACTGGAAGCGCTGGGCAAGGAGATCGTCCGGGCCGCGACCGCTACGCAGGCGCAGCAACTCCTGCTGGAGCGCGATATTGTCTTCATCGTGCTGGACCTTTTTTTACCGGACCAGGACGGCCTTAATCTGTTGGAAATCCTGCGTTCCACACCGCTGACCGCCGTCACCCCCATCGTCGCCATCGCCGCCCGGGCCAGCGTGGAAATTATCGGTCGGCATCTGGTATCCGATGTGGATGGCTGCTTCGAAAAGCCCGCCGACCCGCGCAAAGTGGCGGAATTCATCCATGCCCGCCTGCAGGGCGCCCAAGAGATCACGCGCTCGGCGCGGCGCGACGTGCTGACCGGCCTGCTCAATCGCGCCGCCTTCTGCGAGTCCTTCGAGCACGTCATGCGCTTCAGCGAGACCACCAAGGAGCCGGTGGCGCTGGTGCTGCTGGAGATGGACGGCTTCCAAGCGCTGGAACGGGAGCAGGGAACGTCCGCTTGCGAACGGGCGCTGCAGTGCGTCGGCCAGGTGCTCTCCGGTTCCTTCCGCGCCACCGACATCGTGGCGCGCTGGAGTCCCGCCCAATTTGCCATCCTGTTCCCGGGCGAGGACCAATTCGGCGGGATGTGCGCCACGGAAAAAGCCCTGCAGAACCTGCGCCAGCAGCATCCGACCATGGCGGACGGAAAAATCCTGTACGTGACCCTGTCTGCCGGTCTCATGGTGCTCGCCAGCCGCGTTACGATCGAACAGGCCATGGAGGAGGCCGGCCGATGCCTCTACGCCGCCAAATCCAGTGGCGGCAACCGGGTGATCCCCCGCGAAGCAAGCGCGAAGCGCCGCCGGGAAAGCGTCATGGTCTTTGCCCGCGGGGACAGCTCCAACATGTTCAAGCAACTGCTGGAAAACAACGGTTTCGACGTCATGCTGGCCGAACAGGACGAGAACGCGGCGCTGGCGACGCTGGGGCACAACCCTTGCCGGCTGATGCTCATCGAGGAGGGAAGCTGGGGTCTCGCCAGCTTTGACCTGCTCCGCCGCATCCGCGAAAACCCGCGCTTCAACCGCATCCCCGTCGTCATGCTGGCCTCCAGCGAGGAACACGCGGCGCGCGCGCTCGACCTCGGCGCCAACGATTACATGTTGAAACCGTTCAGCCCTTTCGCCTTCATCATCCGCATGCGTTACCTCCTCACCCGCAGCATGGGTTCCACCCAGCGGCCCCACACGCTGCTGCTCATGGATTCGGACGTCGCCGCGCTCATCACCGCGGGCACAACGCTCCACAAGAAAGGCGGCTTCCGCGTGCTGTTCGCGCGCAGCGGGCTGGAGGGGTTGGGTCGGCTGCAGCGGGAGGCGGTGGATGGCATCCTGCTGGATCCGCGCCTGCCCGACCTGAACGGCGCCGACCTGCTCCGCCGCGTGCGCGAGCTGATCGTGCCGGAAAAGACCTCCCTGGTTCTCACCGTGCCCGCCAGCGAAACCGCCGCCGCCGCGCAGCTTGGCGGCAAGGACATCCGCGGCATCATCGCCAAGCCGCACAACCTCCAGACGCTGACGAAGGAATTGATCCGCCTGCTCAACATCAAGATGCAGCCCCGCCCACCTACCGCCGACGAAGAACGGCATCTCAACGATGAAATTCAGCGCCTCCTGCAGCCCCGCCCGCCGGCGCCGATGGCCTGAAAGCCCCGCGCGCCGCGTCGTGGCCGCTGAGGTTTGTGTGTCATAAAGCGTGCCGTCTTACGTTTTAGAAATTCACATGCCAAGTATCCTGACGACGATCCAACACAAAAGGGCGTCCGGCGGCGGGTCCGGCACAAGCTGCGTGGTTTGTGCTTCCCTGCCGGCGGACATTGAAGTATAAAACTCCGCGGAGGAATCGCGAATGATCAAGAGCACCATGGACCGAAGAGAATTTCTGAAGGCGGCGGGTCTGGCGGCGGCCGCGGCGGTGGCCCTGCCCGGCCCGCGCACGTGGGCGGCCAAACCGGCGGCGGCCAGCCCCAAGCGTTTCTGCGATCCCGGCCGGAAATTGCGCCTCGCCTGCGTCGGCTGCGGCGGCAAGGGCGATTCGGACATCGACGGCGTCGCCAGCGAGGAAATCGTGGCGCTGTGCGACGTGAGCCACAACCCGCTGGCCTCCAAGGCCCGGCGCTTCCCGGACGCGAAACAGTACAAGGATTATCGTCAGATGCTGACGGAGCTGGGCGATCAGATTGACGCCGTGACGGTCTCCACGCCAGACCACATGCACTTCCCCGTGGCCTTCATGGCCATGAACATGGGCAAGCACGTGTTCGTGCAGAAGCCGCTGACGCATACGGTCTGGGAGGCGCGTACGCTCACCGATCTGGCGCGCCAGAAGGGCCTGGTGACGATCATGGGCAACCAGGGCCACGCGGGCGACGGCACGCGGCGGCTGAAGGAATGGGTCATGGCCGGCGCCGTGGGCCCGATCCACGAAGTGTACTTCTGGACGAACCGCCCCATCTGGCCGCAGGGCATCGAGCGGCCCGCCGACGAGATGCCGGTGCCGCCGCACCTGGATTGGAACCGCTGGCTGGGCGTCGCCCCGGAACGGCCCTACAACAAGTGCTACCAGCCTTTCAACTGGCGCGGCTGGTGGGACTTCGGCACGGGCGCGCTGGGCGACATGGGCTGCCACATCATGGACGCGGCCTTCTGGGCGCTGGATCTCAAGTACCCGGTCAGCGTGGAGGCGGAGTCCGGCGGCGGCACGGATGAGACCGCCCCGAAGTGGTCTATCATCACCTACCAGTTCCCCGCGCGCGGCGCGATGCCGCCGGTCAAAGTGACCTGGTCGGACGGCGGCCGGAAACCCGAAAAGCCCAAGGACATGGCGGCCATGGGCGACATGCCCGCCGGCGGCCAGTTGCTGGTCGGCGAGAACGGCTCGATCTTCGACGGCAGCGATTACTGCGAGTCGCCGCGGATCGTCCCCGAGGAAAAGATGAAGGCCTTCACGCCGCCGCCCGAAACCCTGCCGCGCGTGCCGGGCGGAGCCGGCGGCCACTGCCAGGAATGGATCAAAGCCTGCAAGGGCCAGGGGCCGCTGCCCGGCTCGAATTTCGATCACGCCGGTCCGCTGACGGAAATGGTGGTCATGGGCAACCTCGCCGTCCGGCTCGGCAAGAAAGTGGAATGGGACGGGCCCAACATGCGCTGCACCAACCTGCCCGCAGCGGAGCCACTGCTGCGCAAAACCTACCGGATCTTTTAACCCTGCGTGCCACCGCATCCGACAACCCCAAGGAATGGCTTATGAAACGGACATCACTCGCGCTGCTCGCTGTCATCACGCTGGCCGGCTGCACCGGCCCGGGACCGCAACCGACGCCGGTCGCCACGCCGCCGCCCAAGCCGGGCCTGCAGCTCGCCATGCAGGCGTGGACCTTCAACAACCTGACGTTCCTCGAAGCGGTCGAGCGCACCGCCGCGCTCGGCGTGAAGCTCATCGAGGCGTTCCCCGGCCAGAAAATCGGCGGCGACATCGAGGGGAGCATGACCCCCGACCTGGACGCCGCCCAGCGCGCACAGGTGCTCGCAAAGCTCAAGGCCGCCGGCGTGACGCTGGTCAACTTTGGCGTGGCCAACGCCGGCGACGAAGCGGAGTGGCGCAAGCTGTTCGACTTCGCCAAGGCGATGGGCATCGCAACCATCGTCTCCGAACCGAACGCCGCGCAGATGGAACTGGTGGACAAGCTCTGCGCCGAGTACAAGATCAACATCGCCATCCACAACCATCCCAAGGAATCCCCCTACTGGAATCCCGAGATCGTCCTCGCCGCGGTCAAGGACCGCAGCCGGCGCCTCGGTGCCTGCGCCGACACGGGCCACTGGCTGCGCTCGGGGTTGGATCCGCTCGCCTGCCTGAAGCAGCTCGAGGGCCGGATCGTCAGCCTGCACCTCAAGGATCTGAGCTGGAAAGGCCCCAACGCCCATGACGTGCCCTGGGGCACCGGCGTGTCGCACATGCCGGCCATGCTGGCCGAGCTGAAGCGCCAGAAATTCTCGGGCGTGGTCTCCATCGAGTACGAGAACAACAACCCCGAGCTGATGAGCAACGTCGCCCGGTGCGTCGCCTATTTCAAGGCCTGTGTCCCGCTGTCGGCGCCGGACCTGCTGCTGCACAAGGCGCTGGTGCCGGGCATGAGCCGGGACCCCGCCGACGTGTGGAAGCAGATGAAGCCGGCGGATGACGGCAAATGGACAACGAATAATCCGGCGGCGCAACCATAGTCCCCCTGGCCTGATTCCTGCGCGCACCGGGCTTCCGGCGGGCAGGTTCCGTCAGGGTTGATGCCACGGTAGAGGTATCGGATGCAACCAAACTCCAGCGATCCGGCCCGCGCTTACAGCCCCACCCTTTCCGGCCGGGAGTTTTCGCGGAAAATCTCCGTGCTCGGCATCAAGAAGGCCAACGACCGGCTCTGGCAGTTGCTGATGCTGGGTATCCTGGCCGGCCTCTATATCGGCCTGGGCGGTCAAGTCAGCCTGGTGGCCCTGGAGCAGGGCTTGGGCCGGATCGCCGCCGGCGCCGCTTTCAGCGTCGGCCTGGTGCTGGTGGTGGTGGCCGGCGCGGAGCTCTTCACGGGCAACATCATCATGGCGGTCGGCGCCGTGACGCGGCAGTTCCCGTTCACGCGGGTGCTGCGCAACTGGCTGACGGTCTATGCGGGCAATTTCATCGGCGCCTACGCCCTCGCCCTGGCGATCTGGGGCAGCGGTCTGTACGAAACCGCCGGGGGCCTCAACGCGCTCGGCCAACTGGCGGTGAAGGTGGCCGAGAACAAGCTGGCGCTGAGCTTCGGCGCCGGCGTGCTCCGGGGCATCCTGTGCAACATCCTGGTGATTCTGGCCATCATCATGGCCACGATGGCGAAAGACATCATTTCCAAGATCGTCTGCTGCGTCTTGCCGATCATGCTGTTCGTCGCCTGCGGCTTCGAGCACTGCGTGGCCAACATGTTCCTGGTCTCCGCGGGGCTGCTGGCCAAGGGCGTGCCGTTCGCGGGCCAGACCATCATGCTGAAGAGCCTCCTGGCCGTCACGCTGGGCAACCTGATCGGCGGCCTGCTGATCCTGTTCCTGCATCCCAACCGGCTGCGCCAGTTGGGCTACCTGCTCCAGGCGCCCCCGGTAGCGCCCAACCCGTGAGCCGCCAGGTTGGGCGGACTATTATTTCTTTTCAGGCCGCGGAAGCTGCGGAGCAGCCTGCCAGCCATTGCCAGCGGCGGTTTTTCAGGACCAATTCCGGCCGCCAGCGACGGGGATGCGGCAACGAGCCGGAGGTGCGGCGGTTCTGGCGCGGCTGCTGTCCGGGCGGCAGCGGATGGCCAAGGTCAAAGCTTTGTGGCAGGCAAAACCAGAGGTCGCGCCGCTCGGTGCCAAGCAAAGCCGAAAGCCAGTGCCGCATATACACCCGCAGTTGATCACGCGGCACATTGCCGCTCGCCCGCATCCGGCGACGGAAATAGCGGTGCTTCTGGAAACAAACCTCGGCCTTGGCCGTCAGCCACCGCGCATAGCGCCGTGGCATCTGGATCCCCAGGAAAACCGAAACTTCCTGGCAGACGCATTCCGCAATCACCCAGGGCAGCAGCACCTCCGGCCAGGCGAAAGCATGGCAGATGACCGTGGGGCTAAAATCCCCGTGCTGTAGGCCGCGTATCCTACGCGGCGTTCTTTCTACAACGGCGATCTTACCGCCCGCCTTCGACAAGCGCGATTTCTTCCTTGGTGAGTCCATAGAGTTCATACACCAGTTGATCAATCTCCCGGTCGGTCGCATCCACCGCGTTCTGCAACGTCTGCTTTTCGCTCTCCGACTTCGCCATACGAAGCCCCGGCATCAAACACCGCATCTTGTCCACCAAGCTGACAATCCGATCATGGTGCTCATAATCTTCCGCCTTCCCCGAGTCAAGTCGAGGAATAGGAAAGGAAAGAAGCGAATCTTTTTTGACCTTTGGAAAGGTCTCCTTCTGATCGAAGAAACAATGTTCCCAATACCAGCGTCCTGTCGACGATGAGATCAAAGCTAGGACAAAACGCAGGCTCAACCTCGTGGGTTTTATAAAATAAATATTGTAGATCGTATTGAGCGAATATATTCCCGCCGGAATGATCGTTCCGATCGGTGTTTTACCGATTTGGCGTACACCGATTCGTTCGTTCTCGTAGACCTGCGCATTGCCACCGCTCTTAATTGCCGAAGGTCGAAAGTCTACAAATTCGCTCCCTGGAAGCAGGTCATAACGCTGAATATTGCCGCCGTCTATTATCGGCTTGTGTACCTTGAGGCGCTTTCTTTCTGTAACATATTTATCACGATCAAAGGTTTGAATGCCGAAGTATGCAGTTGCAACCTCTCCAAGAGAATCCGATCTATTTCGTATTTTTTCCACCAATTCATCTGTCGCTCCCGGGCCTGGCATAAAGAAATTCTTCTGGGGGTGCGATTGCCACCTTTGTTGTTGTACTGTCAGGGTGCTGGCCTGACTGGGGGTTTCCGATGACATAACAGTTATTCTAGTGACTGGATTTGGATGCCCTACCTTCCTAGCTATCAGGATGCAAGTATCGACACTGGCTCCTTTGAAAACTGGGTAGTAGAATGTTCGCAAAGCGGCGACCTCAGTTGTTTTAAGGATTAGTGAGCGTAATTCAATTGCATGCTTGTTCCTCAGGAAACTATTGGGTGTAATAAATCCGAACAAACCTTGTTCTTTGATCAACGAGAGCGCTCGTTCCATAAAGACTTGATACGTATCGATCTTGTACTTCGCGGCCCTGTATTTTCCGCTAATGTACGAAAAAACTGTACGCTCCTCCATCGTTTGAAGGAGAATGTACGGCGGATTGCCGATGATCGCATCGAAACCACCATTTTGCATGATTTCCTTGAACTGGACGGGCCAGTCGAACGCATGGACGCGGACGAGGTCTTCGGGGATCATGGAGAAATCGGAGGCGATCAAGGAGTTGCCGTTTTTGATATTGTTTTCCAGCGGCGGCAGGATGGGTTCGTCGCCGCCGAAGAGTTCGCGTTCGCGCTGGAGGGTGGTGCGGTTCTCGTCTTCCAGCATCTTGAGGTAGAGCGAAAGCTGTGTGACTTCGACGGCGGCGGCGTCGAGGTCCACGCCATGGATGGTGCTGGTCAGGATCCGGCGCTTGAGGGCACTGGTCAGGTGCACGTCGTTGGTCGCGGGGTCGGTCCAGCACCACGCGCGGCGGCGTTTCTGCGGATTCCGCGTCAGCCATTCCTGCCAGTGCTCGCAAACCCGCTCGAAGGCGCGGATGAGGAAGCTGCCGGAACCGCAGGCGGGGTCGAGAATCTTTAGCTTCAAGCTCGCTTCCGGCGTCCGGCCTTCCAGCAGTTTGCCCACGGTCTGCTCGACAATGTAGTCCACGATATAGCGCGGGGTGTAATAGACGCCGCCGGCCTTGCGGACGTCCGGCTTCTCCTCGATGGTCGCGCCGCGGCCCTGGGGCCGGACGACCTTGCCGAGGAAGCGCTCGTAGATCGTGCCAAGGATTTCAACGGGGATATAGATGAAGAGGTAGGGCGATTCTTCGTCGCTCAATTCCGCGATGAAGCGACCGAGCCATTCGTCGCCGACGATCAATTCCTCGCAGAAATGTTCCTTGAAGAGATTGCCGTTGAAGAACGGAACCTGCGTGGGCGGGCGGCGGTCGAGTTCGCCAAAGTGCCGCGCCAGGCTGCGCCAGATGGCGCCTTCGGGCGCCGGGGCCTTGGGCTGCGCGTCCGTGCCATAGGTGGCCTGCGCCTCGCTGGCGAGTAACGCGGGCTGGCGCGGTTTGCGCCACGCGCCGCCCTCCCGCCCGCCGCGCAGGAAGCTGGTCAGACGCTTGCCGGTGTCAATCTCGCGATCTTCGCAGATGCGCAGGAACAGCACCCGGTCAATGATGTGCTGGACAGCTTCGTTGAGCTTGGTGCCTTCGAGCAGGTCGGCACGGTCGTTATGCTTGAGCAAATCGGACGCAAGTTCGCGGCGGGCATCGTCGAGGAAGTTGAGGAAGTCCGTGTCCAGCGCGCGCGTGCGGTCGGGCTTGATGAGCCATTGCTGTTGGGCGCGGCCCTTACCGCTGGGTCTCATGGGCAGCGCCTCAATCTCGCGTTCGATCACGCCCCCGGCCACGCTGTCGCGGCTCAACAGCTTCCAGATTTCGTCCGCCGCGAGGGGCAGTTCGCGGAATTGCCAGCTCTTCCAGAGGCCGAGATCGGGTTCGTCCGGATGCGGCTTGCTGCCGACGAGGTAGAGCCGCCACGAAACGAAGTCGGTCAGTAGAGCGAGGGGTAAATTCTTGTTCCACGCATAGCGTTTGGCCTGGAAGGCCGCCGACGGCGTCGGGACCCCGCCGGGTTTCTTCGCTTCGCACACAAAGCGTTCCCGGCCCCCTACGCGAAACAGAAAATCCGCGCGCTTCTGGCGGCCGCTGATTTCCGTGCGACTTTCGAGCTCGACCTCGCGTTGCGAGGGAATGTGGCCGGCCTGGTTCTCCACGTCCCAGCCGAGCGCGCGGAAAAAAGGATTGAGGAACTCGTTGCGGAGGCTGGCCTCGTCATAGCCCTTTTCGGAAAAGTGCGCGCGATTGCGCTCGAACAATTCCACCAGTCGGCCCACCTCGGCCTGAAAACTGGACAACGTCGCCTTTTCTTCCGCCATGCGCCTGCGCTCCCGTGGGTGTTCCAAAGCTTGGCATGAGAGAATAACAATTTATCCAAAGCTTGGAAAGCACCGCCGCGCCCTTCCTCATTCCGACAATCTGCGGCATCTGTTCAAAAAACCGGGGTCCCATCCCAGCCGGCTGGCTATGATGAACGTGACTGCGGCCAAGGTTGGAGTTGAATGCGGCAGGATTTTAACCTAGTGTTTTCGCCTTTCCGCCGGGGCCGGTCCACGCCGGCGGGCGGCGGGCGAACCATGGGGATTTGACATGATGACCATACTGCAGGCGGCGGTGCTCGGCGTGGTGCAGGGGTTGGGCGAGTTTTTGCCGATTTCCAGCTCCGCGCACCTGATTCTCGTCCCCTGGCTGTTGCGCTGGCCGGAACATTCCCTGGCCTTCGATGTCGCCCTGCACGTGGGCACGCTGATCGCCATCGCGCTGTACTTCTGGCGCGACTGGCTGCGTCTCGCGCTGGCCGGCGTGCGGGCGCCCCGCACCACCGACGGCCAGCTTTTCTGGATTCTCATCATGGCCTGCATCCCCGGCGCGGTCATCGGTCTGCTGCTGGAACACAAAGTCGAAACGACGTTCCGCCAGCCCGCGTTGATCGCCGTGATGTTGATGGCGATGGGCGTGATCCTCTTCTGGGCCGACTGGCGGGGGCGCAAGGCCCTGCTCATCGGTCAAACCGGCTGGCGGCGCGGCTTGCTGATCGGCCTCTCGCAAACCCTGGCCGTCATCCCCGGCGTTTCCCGCTCGGGCATCACCATGACCACCGGTTTAGGTCTGGGACTGACCCGCGAAGCCGCGGCGCGGTTTTCCTTCCTGTTGTCCGCGCCGATCATTGCCGGCGCCGCCCTGGTAAAGATCAAAAGCCTGTTCGCGATGCAGCAGGCCCTGACGCCTGTGGCCGTGGGCATGGCCTGTTCCGCGGTGGCCGGCCTGCTCAGCATCCGGTTTCTGCTCGCCTTTCTAAACCACCGCGGATTCGGCCTCTTCGCGCTGTACCGCCTGCTGCTGGGCGGAGGCGTGCTGCTCGTGTATGGGCTGCGGTGAACGCCGGCAATCCGGCTTGGACAGGACTGGAATTCAGGTTATAGTAGCGCTCGCTCTGGTGCGCGAAAGGAGAGAGCGGGCATGGATGCGATGACGGTGCTTAAGACGCGGTGCCGCGTCCGTAAATTCAGTCCCGAGCCGGTGACCCGGGCGCAACGGGAGGCGCTGGTCGAGGCGGGCCGTCTGGCGCCCACCGCGCGCAATGTGCAACCGTATTGGGAGAAGTTCTGAGTTGCCTCAGACCAGCGCCATGACACTCCATATTCTTGGTGATCATCCCCTGGCCGTCAACGAACAGAGCCAGTTGAAGTCCCGCATCGGCACAATTTTCCCGAAAGCCGGCATGCTGGTAACGCTGCCCGGCATCCATGCGACGCAACGCATGGCGTATATCCAGGACCTTAACGAACGCCGGCGGGCCGAGGGGCGGCCGCCGCTCTCCTCCGACGAGGAAGTGGCCGAGTGGCAGCAGTCGGTGGATCTGGTCATGGAGGGCAACCGCGTCCTGATCCGCCCCGACCCGGCCAACATGGCGCTGGCGTTCGAGGCGGACGAACTGCTCCAGGAGTTGGTCCCCAAGCAACACATCCGCTTTCTGATGCTTACCACGGCGCCGGTGCGCCAGGCCATCAAGCAGCGCGGCGAATGCTGGCGCATCAACCCGCTGCCGCAAACCCCCGTGGAAATGGAGCAGATGATTCGCGACGCGCGCATCCGCGTCAGCACCCCCGTGGTGTATTACTACAACAACATCACCGGCACCAAGTTTCTGACGTATCATGAATTCTGCCAGTTGGGGCACCGGCCCCCGGCGGCGCTGGCCGCCGCGCTCCAGGAAATCCACGACCTCTCGAGCCGGCACAATCGCATGTACAATCCGGAGGTGGACTTTTTCGCCGCGCCCGACCTGCGCCTGCACGACTGGCTGACCATCAACCCGCCGGGCCTGCTGCCGGAACAACTGCAGCAGGCCTATCAGACCATGCGGGAGCAGTTCCGGCAGGCCGTGAAACCTGCGCTGCAGGAAGATCATCCGGACGACCTGGATTGGCGCAACACGATGGTCACCACCCTGCTGGGCCAGCGGGACCAGGCGCCGCCCGAGGAAATCCTGTTAGGCCTGAGCCCGGAATTCTTCATGCAGATCGAATGGCTGCCGGGCGGCTACATCGTCAACGGCGAGCTGATTTTCGATCCGCTGTTCGACGAATATGAAAAACATCCCGGAGACGCCGAACTGGGTTTGCTCTGCGACGATCGAGCCCAGGGCATCATGTTCAACATGTTCCGGGAATTCAACGACGTCGAGTACATCAACATCGGCCGCGTGGTGACTTCCCTGGCCAAGCGCGCCGGCGCGTTTATTGGACGGCGCGGCGTGTATATCGCGGAGATGAAACGCCAGAACGAGCCGCAGGCCGTCGTCCGCATTCTCCGCGTGCAGAAATGGGGCATCTGGGAACATCTGGACGAGAACAAGGACTTGTGCTGGGCGGTGATGGAGTCGGAGGACTACACGGAATACATCCTCGACCGGCGCCTCGGCTGCCGGCAACTGGGCATGAATCTGCCTACGCAGGTGAGCACCCGGAAGGTCATGGAGCGCTACGGCGGCACCAACCGGACATATGCCGGCCGCCTGATCTGGGCCACCTACTTTGAGCGGGAGTACGTCCGCGGCATCGCCTCGGACAAGATCCCCCCGTCGCGCTATGCCCAGCCGGAGTTCAACCGGCGGCTGGCGTGCCTGCTGGGCCGTGCCGCGGCCAGCAACAGCATGGTCGGCCGCATGACCACGGACACGCAGCAGGTGCTGTTTGACGACGGCGACGAGGTGGTCATCGAGGATCACGCCGGACTGCCCGTGGACATTATCGTTTCCGACCACACGGGCACGTTCACGGACTTCAAGACCGACCTCGTCCAGTTCGCCGCGGATTACGCCAAGCCGGTCAACCGGCGCCTGGCGCTGCTGCCTGATCCCGTGGAGTTTGCCCGGCTCTATCTCGACGCCCTGCTGGAGCGCTTCACGCAAATCCAGCAGGAATACCGCAAGCGCCGGCGCGCTTTCGACACGCTGTTCAAACTGCATTCACGCAACGAGCCCGGCGCCTTTGCCTTCCGCTGGGGACGCGTGCTGGAGCGCCTGGACCGCTCCGATCCCGTGGTCCTGGTCGAGGCCATCCGCCGGCACATTCAGTTGCCCGCCTGAGCGTGGGGAGGCGATGATGGAAGATATGGCCTTGCACCGCGCGCACATGCGTGCGGCGTTGCGTCAGGCCCGGCTGGCCGCCGACGAGGACGAGGTGCCCGTCGGGGCGGCCATCTACCGGGACGGCCATCTGATCGCCCAGGCGCACAACCAGGTCGAGCAGCTCAAGGACGCCACCGCGCACGCCGAAATGATCGCCCTCACCCAGGCGGCGGCCGCCGTGGGCGATTGGCGCCTGACGGACGCGGTGTTGTACGTGACCAAGGAGCCCTGCCCGATGTGCGCCGGCGCCATCGTACTGGCCCGCCTGCCGCTGGTGATCTGGGGCCTGACCGATCCGCTGCGCGGCGGGGCGGTCTCGCGCTTTCAGATCCTGCAGAGCGACGCGCTGAACCACCGGACGGAATTCATCGCCGACGTCCTGGCGGAGGAATGCGCGGCCCTCGTGCAGCAGTTCTTCACTACTCGCCGGCGGAATCCCTGAACGCATAAAGGCGCGGCGGAAGGATCGAAACGTAGTCGCCGGGGAAGTGCAGCCGCCGCAGCGGCAGGGAATTCTGCCCCTTGCCTTCGAAATTCAGGTGCCAGAGCAGGAGATACTGAGCCGGACTTTCGCGCAGCAGGGCCTGCAGCCGGCCGGCATCCAGGCGCCCCTGCCGGTCGCGGCAGTGCAGGAAGCGGGGCGTCAGATCGCCGTTCAAATCCAGCGCCCGGACGCCCGTTTCCCACAGAATCCATCCCGGCTGATCGGTGAGCACCACCGGCGGCGGCGTGGCGGGACGGCCCGTCTGGAAGAGGCGCTGCAGGGTCCCGTGGATCGCCTGGCGTTCGCGCACCTGGGCCAACCAGCCGCGATTCCATTGCCGGCTGCCGTACACGGCCGATGCTGCCAGCACCAGGCCCGCCGCGACGCGCACCCGCATAAACCATTTCTGCGGCAGAACGAGATAGCGATAGCGAAGCACGGCATTCAGCCAGTCGGGCAACTGGCACACCGCCGCGACGGCCAACAACACCGCTAGCGGATCGACTGCCCGGAACAGCAGCCGGGCCGTGCTGGCCCCCGTGTAGGGCATGCCCAGCGCGCACAACGCCGGCAGCAGCAGGCACAGCAGGGGCGGCAGGGCGGAGGCGCGCATCTCCCGCCGACGCACCGCTTGTGTCACCAGGCCCGCCGCGCCAATCAACGCGCAAATCCGTAGCGGCCAGACACTCCAGAAGGGCGTGTGTAACCACGCCGCATAGGCTGCGATGAGGGCATAGAGCACCGGCAACTGGCTGGCCAGGTTGCGATCCGCCAAGGGCACGGCCTCGGACGCCAGGGGGAAAGGCACCCCCACCAGGGTCCAGTGCCACGCGGCCATGGGCAACAACAGCAGCGCAAAGATCAACAACGTGGTTAACAAGCGGACCAGGATCAAGGTCAGGCTGGCCGGGCGTTCGGAATCCAGCAGCGACAATATCAGATGATGGACGGCGAAAATAACCCACAGCCAACCCAGCTCGATCCGCACATACAGCGCCAGGCCGCCCAGCAGCAACAGCCAGGGGGAGAAGACCTCCCGCTCATTTTCGACATCCTCGACCTGTTGCAGGCACGCCAGCATGACGAGGGCTGAGGCGAGCGGCAGGGCCGTGCCTTCAATCAAACCCATCAGCCAGCCGGGGGACAGCAGCAGACCACCGGCCAGCAGCCAGCGGGAGGCCGCCACTGGCAGGAGGCGCGCGGCCAATCGCATCCCGGCCAGCAGGGTAATCATGCCGCACAGGGCGCCGATCAGGTAGCTGGCCGTGACGGGATTGCGGCTGATGACCGTGGCGCCCGCCAAGGCCAGCCGCCAGAGGCCATCGCGCATCAGCAGAACCCGCCCGCCGGCGCCTGTCGCCAGGGCCTGGCCTTCGGCCACCTGCCGGGCGAGCGCCAGATGGCTGCACGCTTCGTCGCTCCGGCCGCTCACGGGCGTCCCATTCCGCTTGTCCCACACCACGGTGACCGCGAGGGCGACAAAGAACAGCACCAGTGGAATCACCCAGCGCACCAACTGCAGCAGGCGCTGGTGGAGAAAGGCCGGGATCATGACGCGCAGCGCCTCAGGGGCCGGCGCGCGGCGTGATGCGATCCGGAATCAACAAGGAGTATTCCGACCCGCTCACCCAGTACTCGCGCCCGCGAATCAGCAGCGACTGGTCCAGCAACGCGCTCAATTGGCTGGAATTGCCCCGCACATAGCAAAGGGTCTCGATGTGCCGGCCATCCAGCTTAACCAGCCGGTACCGGCTGGGATGATGAAAACCGAAGCCCACCAGCCGCAGGACACCCTCGCGCTGGGTGACCCGGCCCTGCCCCGCCAGCGGCACCAGGTTCAAATCGCGCGGCACGACTTCGTTGGTCGCCGTTGTTTCCACGGTCGTCACCACCGGCGTGCCGACCGCTGCCGTCAGGGCCGTAACAGCCGGCGCCACGGGCACAGGCACTGGTGCTGGTACAGGCGTTGGCACGGGCGCAGGCGCGGCGATCGCCGGGGACGGCGGAGCCTTGTCGGCGGCCAGCGGCGGCTGTTTCTCCCCCGGCAAAACCTCCACCAGCGCGCGGCTGACCCAGAGTGACGCCGAGGGCGGCGGTGCGATGCGGACCCAGTCCTGCGCTTGCCCGCGCACGATCAGGCGTTCGCCGCGCAGCATTGTGCCGACCATGGCATGATTGATGTTGGGGCCTGTGCGGACGTACAACTTCTCCGCCGAAACCGCCTGGTCTTTGATGAAATCCTTGTGCACCCACAGCGACACTTGATCCGGCGGCACGATTTCCACCCAGTCGTCGCGGAAGGATTTGGCCGTCAGCACCGTGCCGTCCGTCACCTGCCCCAACGGCTCGGCATCCTTAGCGGGCTTGGCGCGGAGATTGACCCGTGAGCCGCGGACTCGCACCGGAGTCGTCCCCGGCGCGGGCTCCTGGGCAACGGCCGACAACACCAAACCCGCCGCCCACAGCATCAGCCATTTTCGTTTCATACCCCGTACTCCTCACGTCTTCCCGCAAAATCAGGATTCTTTTAGCCCATCCCGCCCGCCATCTCAATAGAAAACGGCGCACCGGAACGCCGGGTCGGAGACCCGGCCTACAACCGGATCGCTACCCGTCATCACAGCGCCGCCGGCTGCGAGCGCCAGACCCAGTCGCCGGCTTTGTCGTCCAGCCGCGGCTTGTCGCCCTCGGACGACGGCTTGGTCCACGCCACCTGCCCGCCGTCGTCCTTCATATTCCAGCCGATGGAATACAGGACGAAGCCATCCCCCTCTAGGCGATAGCGCAACGGCTGGCCGTCCATCACATCGCCGGGCACCGCCGCGAGATACTGCGGCACCAGCGCCGCGAGCGTGTCCGGATAGCGGCCGCGCGCCAGTCGGTAACGCTCCAGGGCGCACGCCGTCGCGGCGCATTGTGCGGTGCTTTGCGCCATGCCGATTTTCATTTCAGCATTATTGATGGCCGGAAGAAGCATCGCCTCCATGACATGGTAGAGTACGGTCAGCGGATGACTTTTGTAATCCTCCAGCACAGCTTCATAGGCATCAAAGCGTTCAGGGTATATGCGCATCACCCGGCTGTCCAAACTCGGCATGATGTATTTCTGGTAGCTAACGTCAGTGTTGAGGCAGTTGATATAGAACAAGCCTTTTGGGATTATATAAGCAGCCAGCGACGGTTCACTTTGTTCACCATCCAAGCGTGATATTTCACCCAGCGCGAGGCCAGGATTATTCAGCAACTGCTCCAAAATCCACGTGACTCCGCACCGCTCGCCATGCAGCGCCAGTTCCATGTGTTTCACAAGATTGATGGCGGTAAAGTCCTGTTGGAGCGACTCAAGTTGCTCCACCTTCCAGCGATGGTCGGCCAGTCCTTCCCAAACCGGTTGGATGACCAGTTGCATCATGGAGGCACGCACCAGGATGGATATCAGCGAGGGTTCATCTTCCATGGCTTTGGCCAGCCGGAGCGTCAGGCGGACGTCTCCCAGCGCTGCATCGGCGTGTCCCGCCGCCAGTTCGGCCAGCGCCTTGATGCGATACACTTTGGCCAGCTTGAGCAGGGAACCGATATGCGGGAAAAAGGCACCCGGACCATCTTCATAGCGGACATTGAAGCGGGCTTGCGGCCGCTGCGCGGCGGCTTCCATCTCCTGAAGGACGGGCGCGTAGATCGCCAGGGCGGCCAGGAGGTTGTCGTTCGAGAAGGCCGCCCGCCACGGACTCAGATCCAGCTTTTGACCGCCCAGCCAGCCTCCACCAGCCTGCGCTTTTACGTCGGGCAGCTTGACTTGCCCCAGTCGGGTTTTATCGGAGCGATTGGTGGTGAACAGTTCCGCGAAGATCGGCGCGGCGGCCATATTCTGGTCGTCGGAAACTGGCGGCGGGACAATCTTCCGGATGTCCAGGGTGTCACCTTTAGCAGCGAGTTCGCGCAGGTGCCGTTCCCACAGATAGCGGCCGCGGACGTATTCCTCGGCGTAGAACAGCACCACCAGCGCAACCAACCCGCCCACCAGCCACAGCAGCACTTTCAGCAACGTCTTCATGAACATTACTTTTGCAGTGCCGATTCCATTCCACCACCACCCCGGAGCGGAATGTGTAAACATTCCGGCGCCTCTACTGAACCGTTCCGCAGGCCATCCTCTACTCAACAACATCGGCATCGTAACCGATTCCGCTCCGAAATTCGATCACGCTTTGCCCGCAATCCGCCGGAACCATCACCGGTTCCGCTCCATGATCGCTTTGGAGCGGAACGCGTCAGCGTTCCGGTGCTTCCCCGTGACATCACCCGCCCGCGGGCGCCGGAATCGTCTCCGCCAGAGGCGGATCCGCCTTCGGCGGGACCGATTCCGCTCCGATCCTACCGGGAATCTTCACAAATTCCACTGCGTGCTCGTGCGGCGACCGGCGACAAACCTCCGCCTCGTAAATCTTCCAAACTTTCTCGCCATAATCCGGCTCCCGCCAATCGAACTGCGGATAGCCCGCCGCCTGCGACCCGGAAAACGGCCAGGCCCGCGCCTCGCGCACCAGCCCGGCGCGGACGGGATTCTCCGCAATATAGAATACGGTCTTCAGCACCGCGCCGCGCTCGCGATCCTTCTCGCCCAACACGACGTCCCACGGCTGCTTCTGGAACTCGCCCCCGACCGACTTGAGGGCCGCATTCACATGCCGCCGGAAAAATGCCGCCGCCTTATCCTGATCGCTGGCGGGCCCCAGCCCCAGCCACAACAGGTGCAGATGATCCGGCATGAGGCAGTACACCGGGCAGAACAGGTCGTGACGGCTCAGCGCGTGGAGATGGATCTCCCGGAAACTGGCATGAAAGGCGTCGGTCAGCCAGCCGCTGCGCCGGCCAGCAATGGTCATGCTCCAATGCACGAAGGACTGGCCGCGGTAGAACTCGGGCGGTCGCCGCTTCATGCGACCGCGGGGGAGCTCTTCCCGATCATGTTCCATGCCGTCGTCTTTCGATGGGCACCGGAATCGTTACCGATTCCGCTCCGCCTCAGCCCCGGAGCGGAATGTGTAAACATTCCGGCATCTCCGCTCCGAACATTCCTCGGAGCGGAATGCGTAAGCATTCTGGTGTTTTCCTCCAACCGGAGTCGTTACCGACGCCGCTCCGAAGCTCACCTACGATTTGCCCACAATCCACCGGAATCGTCACCCTGCTTCGCTACAGCTTCGCAGGGCAAGCCGATTCCGCTCCAACCGGAATGTTTACACGTTCCGCTCCGCCCGTCAGGAATACCAGCCGAACTCGTAGGCGGTGTCGTAGAGGGCGAGCACGTTCTCCGCCGGGACCTCGCCCTGGATGTTGTGGACGTTGTTGAAGACGTAGCCGCCGCCGGGCTTGAGCGCGGCCATGTTCTGCCGGACGTTTGCGGCAACCTGCGCCGGCGTCCCGCGCGGCAGGATGTGCTGCGCGTCGCAGCCGCCGCCCCAGAAGACCAACTGCTTGCCGAAGCGCTGCTTCAGCATGGCCGGTTCCATGTGGCGGGCGCTGACCTGGACCGGGTTGAGGATGTCAATGCCGTTGTCGAGCAGGTCGGGGATGTATTCCAGGCAGCCGCCGCAGGTGTGATACCAGATTTTCGCCTTGGTCCGCGAGCGGATGTACTGGACCAGTTGCTTGTGCCGCGGTTTGACGATGCTCCGGTACAGCGTCGGATTGAACAGCGGGCCATCCTGGCCGGCGAGGTCGTCACCGATCATGATCACGTCCACCACGTCGCCCACCTCGTCGAGGAAGGCGCGGAACCAGTCCATCCAGAACTTGAGGGTCTGGTCCAGCATCGCCTCACAGAACTGCGGCTCGGTCATCAGGTCGCAGAACCACTGCTCCAGGCCGCGCAGGTACCAGCAGATTTCGTAGACCACGCCCGAGATGCCGCTGATGACGGCATAGGGCGTTTCCTTCCGGAGCTGCAGCGCGCGCGCGCGCAGGCCGGCGAAGCGGCCGGGATCGTCGCCCTTGGGCCAGGGATAATCCTTGAGGTCCTTGAGCGTGGCGTTGGCCAGCGGGTGCAGGGTGATGTCCATGTAGAGCATCTGGTCGTCAGGCATGGACCAGCGGATGCCAAACTCGTCGGTCAGATCGTGCCACTTACGGCCGTTCCGCACGGCCTGGACGATGCCGCCCTTCCAGTCCCCGGCCGCACCGGCGGCGATATAACGCGTGTCCACGTGGAAGCGCTCCAGCACCTTCTCGGAGGGCTGGGCCAGTTGTTGGACGGCGTCCATGATCTGCACCTCCTCCGCCAAGCCGAGGTGCTTGATCAGGCTGCGGTAGGCGTTCTTGTGGATGCCCGTCTGGTTGCCGCCGAGGTCCAGCGGCACGCGGTCCGGGATCTCGTGGTTGAGCGCCTTCAACACGCGCTCGCGGGAGGTCATGGTTTCTTTCCTGGACATGGTTGTTCTCCTGGCCGTTTTTCAGAAGCTTGTAACGAAAATCGCCGCGGCGGTCAAATACCCGCTTCAACCCGGATTTTCCCTGTTTCCTGCGGCCGTATGGATCAAGGCCACGAAGGCCACGGAAGAAGATAACGGGGCGGCATTCAAGAGGCAGAAGGTGTATCCACAGATTACGCAGATTGTACAGATTTCCGGATGAAGAGGTAAACGCAAAGTCCTCACGCGGCATAGCCGCAACCGAAGAAGAGAAAGGGCAGGAAAAGAGTTGAGTTCTCCGCCGGGGCAGGCTAGAGGTTTGATACGTTTGGCAGCATCGCCGCCAGCGGCTGCGCCCGGCGCGTGGCGGGCGGGCGGCCCCATCAGCAAAGGATGACACCATGAGCGGCAAGACGATCCTGGTTCCCGTGGACGGCGCCTCGAACATCAAACTGGAGGCGCTGGACTTCGACACGCTGGCGACGGTGCATTCCGCCGTCACCGAGAGCCCGTCCGCCCAGCACGACGGACTGGCCTGCAACGCGACGGGCGATGAATTCGACTGGTTCGACCGCTCCATCCAGGCCCTGCCGGCGGCCGCCCGCGCGGCGGCGGTGGTGGCCCCGGTGGCGCGCGGCGCCTCGGGCGGCCTGGTGGGCGCGGACAACACGCTGTGCGAAGTCCCCGGCCGGCGGCTGACGCTGACCTACACCCAGGGCTATCCCGAGGCCGTGAACGCGCGCTTCCAGGAACTGGCCGGCACCAAGGAAGACTTTTTCAAAGAGACGGGCTCCATCCGCGATTTCCCCGGATCCCTGACGCTTCTCAAGCGGCTGGTGTTCGAGGAAATGGTCCGGCCGCAACTGCTGGCCCGGGCGGCGGGCTTCGGCCAGTATGGCGCGCTGATGGGCGGACATTACCTCGGTGACGACTACCTCGCCGCCATCCGCCAGGCCGGCAACGAGCACAGCTATTGGATGTGCCACACCGGCGCCCGCGACGTGCGCGCCCGGCCCGGCATGCCCAGCCGCGCCGCCGGCTTGGTGGCGTCCTTCCGCAAGCTGGTGCCCGCGACGCCGTCCGTCTGCTACAAAGCACTGGGCGCCATGCCGGCCGCGCAAGCCGCGCACCTGAAACTGTCCACCCAGCCGCTGGTGATTCCGGGCGGACACGACACCTGCCTCTCGCATCTGCCGATCCTCTCGACGTTCTACCAGGCCTATCCCGCCGCGGCGGGCAAGCCGGTGGTGCAGGTGGAGGCCGGCACGTGGACCATGATCGCCCAGATGGGCGGCGCAGCCCACGTGCCGGGCGACGGCTTCACGCGCGACATCATCATCCAGGGCACCGTGGACGGCGAATCGGTCGTCACCGCTCGTTACGGCGGCGGGTCGGATTTTGCGCAGTTGAAAAAACTGGCCAAGGAAAAGGGCCACGGCTTTGACAGCGGCTGGGATCTCCCGCGGCTCGCCCAGTTCCTGGGCGCCGCGCACTGCTTCGTGCTGCCCAACATCGCCCCGACCAACGCCGGCACCGGCCCCTTCCCCACGGTCAAGGGCCGGATCGTCAACGAGCCGGCGTTTCTCGCCGACGGCGTCACCGCCTACATCGCCAGCAACCTGCTGACGTCCATGGCCACCGCGCATCAAGTCGCCGCCATCTCCAGGGATGCCGGCGTGCCGGTCGTGCTGACCGCCGGCGGCTCGAAGGATCCGCTCTTCGCCGCGCTGCTGGCGACGCTGACGGCCCGGCCGGTGTACGCGATGGTGGACCGGCACGGGCAGGCGGTCACGGAGACCACCACCCTCGGCGCGGCCATCGCCGGCAAGGCGGCCGTGCTCGGCGTGCATCCCTACCAAGTGGACACGGCAACCCTCGGCGTGACCTACCGGCAGATCGCAGCGCTCCCGGCCGACGTCGCCGGCAAGCTCCAGACCTACCGCGCCAAGTGGCTGCAGCAGGTCAACGCGGGGTGAAGGGAATAAATCTGCGTGTACGAGTACGAATCATCTATTATTCCGAGATCTTTCCAAAAGCACCGGAATCGTTACCGATTCCGCTCCGAAATTTGACGGCCTTTCCTCAGCGCCGGAATCGTCACCGATTCCGCTCC
>CAIQIC010000213.1 GCA_903871765.1 uncultured Lentisphaerota bacterium | reverse complement strand
CGGCGACATCGAAGCCCTGCTGCTTGAGGAGGAGCGCGGCGACGCTGCTGTCGACGCCGCCGGACATGGCAACCAGGACTCGCATGAGGGAATCTACAAAAAGGCGGGATTCGACGCCGGGCGCAAAGGAAACTTTGGCCGGGATCATGCAGTTGAACCACAATCATGCGCTGAATTGCCGCGAACGAAATGGTGGAGAGCGTTGTCCTCAACGCGCACGGAGCGTCTTGTGGACAAGTCGCTCCACCCAACTGAATAGATTCGGCTTTTCCGAGGCCGGCGGTACGGCGGGTTACAGATAAGCCCGCCCCTCCGATTACCAGCACGCAGCTTCTGGCAGGACAGCGCCCCCGACTCAGAACGCCGCCCTCCCTGATTTCACTGGTATTCCAGCTGCTTTTCGACCGTCCGTTTCTGTGAGATGAACTTGCCGTCGAACATCAGCAGCGAAATCGTCTCCAAGTCCTTATGAACTGCCTGCTTGTAAATGGGCACCTCGGCGAGTGTGGCTGTGTGCACCACACCGTCCGATCCCGACGTGGAGTCCTTGATGACCTGCGATCCGACTTGAACCTGTTCCACGTGGCCGAAGACGGTGCGATGGTAGACCCACACCTCGGCTTTGCCGGTGGTTGTCACCATGAGTTTGATTTCGGCCGGGTTTCCCATGATCTGTTTCACCGCCTCGGCGGTCATCCCCTTTTGCAGGGCATGCTCCGGGCCCTCGCCAACCGCGGTCGCCGTCGGGGCGGCAGCGGTAGTGTCGGGCTGAGAAGGTGTCGGCGTATTGGCGCAACTCACCAGGAATGCGGCCAGCACGGCCGGAATAAAGGCACGATAGCGAAGGTGCATGACCAATACATAACACAGCAGACGTGGAAATCCCTTCAAAAACATCGCGGCAAATTCAACCTATCGCCGGCGGGACGCGGATGGGGACGTTTGCACTCGGGACAGAGGACCGGCCGCTGAAAAACCGACGAGGCCCGGCATCCACTTCGTGCTTGGCGTTTTCCGGCATGGCGGATGATGCTGCGTCCACCGCATGAGCTTGCACGACCAGCGCATCTCCCAGGCGTGGCTGACGGCCCCGGACAGCGGCATCATCGAACTGAGTCATGATTGGACCGCCGCCTCGCTGCCGCCGCTCGGGCTTGGCCCCGACGGGCCGCCGTTCACGACGCTGGCGCGCGTTCCGGACCACACCTACGGCTGCGAAAGCGGGTATTTCGTCAACGGGTTCGGAGAAATCTTCTTCTTCCTGCAGCTCGTCCATCATCCCGACATCGATCCCGCGACCACGGCCGTCTACCTCGCGGGCGATTTCAACGACTGGCAGCAGGCCGTCGGCAATCCGGACTGGCGCCTGCTGCCGGCATCGCTCGACGGCGAGCCCGTGCTGCTTTTCGCGGCGGACGCCGGCCGGTTCTTGTCGCAACCGCCGCAGCGCTTCAAATTCGTCACCGGCGGGCACCGCTGGCTGCCGGTGCCGGCGCAGGCGCCGAACGCAGTGCGCGACGACCTCGGCAATTACAATCACGCCATCGATCCGGCGCGCACCGGGCGGCATTTGTTCCGCTTCACGACCGCCGTCCCCGTCGACCTGACGGCGGCGCGGGCGGTGCGGTGGACCGACGACGCGGGTGCCGAGCAGGCACCGCTGCGACCCGGGGAGTTCTTTTTTCAACTCAAGAGCCATGTGCCGCTGGGCGCCCTGCTGGACAGCCGGGTCAACGGCGGCGAGACGACCTTCCGGCTGTTCGCCCCCCGCGCCCGGGCCGTGCGGCTCCACATCGGCAACAACCTGCAGAAGCTCGACGAGGCGGTCAGCTACGACATGGACCGCCGCAGCGACGGCGCCTGGGAGGCGCGGCTGGAGGG
>CAIQIC010000212.1 GCA_903871765.1 uncultured Lentisphaerota bacterium | reverse complement strand
GCCACCTGATCGAATACGGCGCCACCGGCAAACTGTTCACCAAACCGGAACAAAAACAGACCGAGTATTACATCACCGGCCGTTTCGGTTAATCGCCAACAAACCAGAAAGGGAAAACACATGCAGACGCAGAAACAGCTCCTGATCGCGGGCCTGGTGGCCCTGACCGTCGCCGCGGCGCAAGCCGCCGGCGATGCCAAAAAGATCGTCGTGGACGGTTCGACCACGGTCGGCCCGATCGCGAAGGCGTTCGCCGAGTACTACATGAAGGCGCACCCCGACGTGAACATCACCGTCAGCGAGTCCGGCAGTGGCAACGGCGCCAAGGGCATTATCAACGGTTCCATCGACGTGGGGACCATGTCGCGCGCCATGAAGACCGAGGAGCTGGACGCCGCCAAGGGGAAGAAACGCAACCCGGTCCAGCACATTGTCGCCTTCGACGGCATCGCCGCGGTGGTGCATCCCAGCAACCCGGTCAAGAACCTCTCCAAGGACCAGTTGCGCGACATCTACACCGGCGAAATCAACAATTGGAAGAAGGTCGGCGGCCCCGACCTCAAGATCGTCGTCATCAGCCGCGACACCAACAGCGGCACGTATGAGACCTTCCAGGAGAAGGTGACCAAGTCCGAGCGCGTCACCGACCGCGCCGAATATGTCGGCAGCAACGGCGCCGTCCGCCAGCGCGTGCAGAGTACGCCGGGCGCGATCGGCTACGTCGGCCTGGCCTTCACCGAGGGCGTCAAGGCGCTGACGGTCAACGAGATTGAGGCGACCACCGACAACGTGATCTCCAAGAAATATCCGATTTCCCGCGGCCTGTTCATGTACACCGACGGCGCACCGGCCGCCGGCACGGCGCTGGCGGATTACGTCGGCCTCTACAAGACGGCGGACGGCAAGAAGCTGGTCGGAGACCAGGGTTACGTCCCGGTCCAGTAAGTGCAGGAGCGGGAACCGCGCTGCGCGCGATTCCTTTTCCAAGGCTTGGAATGCGTACGGGCATGATGAACAGCGCCAAGTCCAGCTTGATGTTGAGCCGGTCCGCCAACCGCAACCAGCGCCTGACGCGCTGGTTTGGCGAGGGCTTCCTGCTGGTCGTCACCTCGCTCTCGATGCTGGCGGTGCTGTTCATCCTGATCTTCATCGCGCGCGACGCCCTGCCTTTTTTTTCATGGACGCACTTCAAAGAGTTCTTCGTAAGCACGGCGTGGTATCCCACGCAGAACCCGCCGTCCTTTGGCGCGCTCTCCATCCTCTTCGGAAGCCTGCTCGTCACGTTGGGCGCAGCCCTGGTCGCGATTCCGTTGGGCCTGACCGCGGCGGTTTGCCTGAGCGATGTGCTGCCGTTTCGCGTACGGCAAACCGTCAAGCCGGTGGTCGAGATGCTCGCGGCGATCCCGTCGGTGGCCTACGGCTTTTTCGCGCTAATCGTGTTTGCGCCGGCGCTGCAGGAACACGGCGGGCCGATGCTCGCCTGGGCCTTCTGGCTGGTCGTCACGCCGTTCCTCGCGCTGACGCTGCTGGTGCTGGCCGACCTGGCGGCGGCGCGTTTTGCGGAGAACCGGCAAAGCCTGGTCCGCGGGCTGGTCTTTGCGCTCCTCGGGGCCATGGCGGCGTGGGGTTTGTGGAAGACGGGCCGGCGGCTCCACGGGCTGGAGATCTCCAGCGGCACCAACGCGCTCAACGCCGCGATCATCCTCGGTATCATGGCGCTGCCGACGATGGTCAGCGTGGCCGAGGATGCGTTGCAGGCGATCGGCCGCGACCTGCGCATGGCCAGTTATGCGCTCGGCGCGACGCGCGCCGAGACGCTGGTCCGCGTCGTCATCCCGGCGGCGGCCAGCGGCATCCTGGCGGCGGCCATCCTGGCCATCATGCGCGCGATCGGCGAGACGATGGTCGTCTGGATGGCGTCCGGTAACGCCGCGCGCATCCCGGAGCCGTGGTACAACCTGCTGGAGCCGGTGCGTACGCTCACCGCGACGATCGCCGGCGACATGGGCGAGGCCGACCAGAGCGCCGGCTCGGCCCACTATCACGTGCTGTTCGCGATGGCGCTGGTGCTGCTGCTTTTCTCGCTGGTCTGCAACATGATCAGCGAACGGATGATCGCCCGCACGCGCCGGAGGTTGCGCTGATATGCTCCGGCTCGGCACACGCAAACTGCTCGACCGCTCGTTCACCGGCCTGGGCGTGCTCTCGATCACGCTGCTGACCGCCGCGTTGCTGATCCTGCTCGCGCCGATGTGCCTGCGCGGCATTGGGGCCTACGTCTTCCAAGGCACGGTGGAATTCCGCCGCGTTCTGCTCGAGAAACTCCAGCGCGGCGACCGCGATGAACTCAAGCGCGAACTGGCCGCCACCGCGCGTGCCCGCCAGCCGGTGTTCGATGCGCTGCTGGCCTTCCAGCAGGAACTGGACCGGATGCCGGCGACGCAGCGCCGCAAACTCAAACCTGAATTTGAGCAGGTGCGCGCCGCCGTCAAGGAATTGCTCGGCCCGCTGCCCGGCGAGGAAATACCGCTGATGATGCGCAGCCAGTACGGCCAGACGCGCTGGGACCGCGCGCAGGTCAAGATCCGGAAAATTCTCTTTGCCGAGGACTATGACTTCTCCGGCGGCGGCCTTGGCCGCAAGATGCTCAAGCCGCGCGCTACGACATTCCATGGCACCGCGCTGGAGCCGCTCTTCGCCTACGTCGAGCACCACGCCGTCGCTATGCTGGCGCCACAGTGGACCTTCTACGGCCGCTTCCTGACCGATGAATCGCACGATGCGCACTTCTTCGGCGGCATCGGCCCGGAAGCGCTGGGCACGCTCTACTTGACGCTGGGCGCGATCCTGTTCGCGGTGCCGATGGGCGTGATCGCCGCGATCTACCTGGTCGAGTACGCCCGCGAGAACCGGCTCGTGCGCCTGCTGCGCATCTGCATCAGCACACTCGCCGGCGTGCCCAGTATTGTCTTCGGCCTGTTCGGGCTGGCGTTCTTCATCAACACCGTGCATCTCTCCGCGAACAAGAGCGTGCTGGTCGGTGCGCTGACGCTCGGCCTGCTGATTTTGCCGACGATCATTCGCGCCTCCGAGGAGGCGCTGCGCGCCGTGCCCGAAGCCTACAAGCAGGCCGCCTTGAGCCTTGGCGCGGGGCACTGGCGTTCCGTCCGCACCGTCATCCTGCCCGCCGCCCTGCCCGGCATTCTGACCGGCGTCATCATCAGCATGGGCCGCGCGGCGGGCGAGACCGCGCCGATCATCTTCACCGCCGCCGTCAGCGTCGGCAAACCCCTGACGCTCTGGCAGACCCTCTCGCAGCCGACGCCCGCGCTGCCGTGGAATATTTACAATCTGTGCAGCGAGCACGTGGCCGTGGACGAGATCCGCCACGTGCAGTACGGCATGGTCTTCACTTTGGTGGTGCTGGTCTTGCTGCTCAATCTCGCGGCCATCATCGTCCGCGCCAGAATTTCCAAGGGGCTGCGCACATGAAGAAATTTGGACGAAGCCGGGAAAGGATGGTAGCCTATGTCGGTGCATCTGATTCGTGAAATCACCAACCTCAAGAAGCTGGTCCTCGCGCTCAGCGCGCAGGTCGAGGACAACGTACGGCAGGCCGTGCGCGCCGTGACCAAGCGCGATCTGGCGCTGGCGGAGGTGCTGATTCGTGGCGACCACCTGGTGGACCAGCAGGAGGTCACGATCGAGGAGGAGTGCCTCAAGGTCCTGGCCCTGCACCAGCCGGTGGCGCACGATCTGCGGTTTCTGGTGGCGATTCTCAAGCTCAACCATTCGCTGGAACGCATCGGCGATCTCGCCGTCAATATCGCCAAGCGGGCGAAATATCTCGCCGCGCAGCCACGCCTCGATGTGCCCATTGACTTCATGCCCATCGCCGAAAAGGCGCAGGCCATGCTGCACAAGAGCCTCGATGCCCTCATCAACATGGACATCAACCTGGCGCGCGAGGTCGGGATCGCCGATGACGAGGTGGATGCCCTCAACCGGGAGATCTACGACCGTGTCAAGGCCCTGCTCCGCGAGCGCCCCGACGACATTGAGACGCTGATCGCCTTATTGAACGTCTCGCGCCACCTTGAGCGTATCGCCGACCACGCCAGCAGCATCGCCGAGGACGTGATCTACCTGATCGAAGGCAAAATCATCCGCCATCAGCACTAG
>CAIQIC010000211.1 GCA_903871765.1 uncultured Lentisphaerota bacterium | reverse complement strand
CCGGCCGAAACGGTGTTCCCCGCCGTGACCTGTCCCGTGCAGGCCGCCTTCCGTACCGGCCGGCCGCCGGCCGAATGCGTCCTGGAGTCCAACGGCGTCTTTCTGCACGAAATGCGCCGCGTATCGTTCTGGGAGCAGTCGGCGGGCCTGGTCCGCGGCGACCGCATCTGGCGCGCCGGCCGCGAGCACGGGAAGAAAGTCGGCATCCTGTTCTGGCAGCAGAGCCTCGGCGAGCAGGCCGACCTGATCCTGTCGCCCAAACCCATCCACAAGCATCACGGCGGCATGATCCAGGACTGCTACAGCCAGCCGCACGACCTCTATGCCCGCCTCTGCGCCGAGGTGGGCCGGCCGTTCGACCTGCGGCACTACTGGGGTCCGCTCGCCTCGCACCGCGCGACCGACTGGATTGTGGCCGCGACCTGCGCCGTGCTGCTGGCGCCCGAGCTGGCGCCGGACTTGTTGCTGACCTATCTGCCGCACCTGGACTACGACCTGCAGCGCCACGGGCCGGCCGGCCGTCACGCGGACCGGGCCATGGGTCACACCCACGCCGATCTGGCCTGGCTGTGGACGGCCGCCGACGAAGCCGGCTATGACGTGCTGATCTTCGGCGACTACGCCATGACGCCGGTCGCCGGCGTGCCGGTGTTCCCCAACCGCGCGCTGCGCGCGGCGGGCTTGTTGCAGATACGGACGGTGCAGGGGCGCGCCTATCCGGATTTTTTTGCCAGCGCCGCATTCGCCATGGTGGATCACCAGGTCGCACAGGTCGTGGGGCTCGAGCCCGCGCGGCGCGCCGCGGTGCGCGCGCTGCTGGCGGGGCTGAACGGCGTGGGCGCGATCCACGAGCGCGGCGGCGACTTCCTGATCGCCGCGCAGCCGGGCCGCTGGTTCGCCTATCCGTGGTGGACGGCGCCGCGCGAGGCGCCCGACTATGCCGGCCACGTGGATATTCACAACAAGCCGGGGTATGATCCGTGCGAGCTGTTCTGGGGCTGGCCGCCGGGCAGCGTCAGCCGGGACCCCGCGCGCGTGCGCGGCACCCACGGCCTCGCGGGGCCGGGCCGGGACATCGCCTGGGCCGCCTCGTGGCGCCTGGACGCGGAACCGAAGACGCTGCTGGACCTCGCCCGGATGGTCCGGAACCGGATGGAATCGTCATGACCCAGCGCATCCTCCAACGCTTGGCGGTGCCGTTCGAGTTCCCCGTGGTGTTCACCCGCGACGTCTTCAACCCGGCGAACCCGGAACTGGTGCGCGCGGTGGACCGGCTGCGGGAGCGGCGCCGGCACCGGGTGATGGTGTTCGTGGACCAGGGCGTTGTGGAGGCGGAGCAGGGTAGATCGGCGCACAGCCCGAAGAAGACGGACGCGGGACCGGAGGTCCCGCCCACGGGAGATGGAACGGACGCGGGGCTAGAAGCCCCGCCCACAGGAAAGGAAAAGGATAGAGGGCTGCTGGGCCGCCTGGAGCGCTATGTGGCCGCGCACGCCGACCGGTTGGAACTGGCCGCGCCGCCGCGCGTGGTGCCGGGCGGCGAGCCGCTGAAAAATTCTTTGAACGGCGCGCGCGCGATCATCCGCGACCTGCTGGCGCGGCATATGGACCGGCAATCGTTCGTGTTCGCCATCGGCGGCGGCGCGGTGCTGGACGCCGTCGGCTTTGCGGCGTCGCTGGTGCACCGCGGGCTGCGCCTGGTGCGGTTGCCGACCACGGTGCTGGCGCAGTGCGATTCCGGCGTGGGTGTCAAGACGGCGGTGAACTTCGGCCCGGCCAAGAACCTGGTGGGCACCTTCGCGCCGCCGTTCGCGGTGCTGAACGATTTCGATTTCCTGGCGACCCTGCCGGATCGCGACTGGCGCGGCGGCATTGCCGAGGCGTTCAAGGTGGCGCTGATCCAGGACGCCGACTTCTTCCGCTGGCTGGGCCGGCAGGCCGCCCGGCTGCGCGCGCGGAACGCGGCGCTGATGGAGCAGATGATCTTCCGCTGCGCCCGGCTGCATCTGCGGCATATCCGCTCCGGCGGCGATCCGTTCGAGCTGGGACGCGCGCGGCCGCTGGACTTCGGCCACTGGTCGGCGCACCGGCTGGAGACGCTGACGGCGTACCGGCTGGGTCACGGCCAGGCGGTGGCGATCGGGCTGGCGCTGGATGCATGCTACGCAGCACGCCAGGGCTGGCTGCTCCGGCGGGATTTCGAGGCATTGCTCGCCGGCCTCACCCGCGCCGGCCTCCCCGTGTGGTGCGCCGCTCTGAACCGCAAAGATCGCCGCGGCCGGCTGGACATCCTGCAGGGGCTGGAGGAATTCCGCGAACACCTCGGCGGCGAACTCAGCCTGACGCTACCGCGCGGCGTCGGGCGGCGCTTCGAAATCCACGAAGTGGATTTGGTGCTGATGGAACAGTGTGTGGAGGAATTAAAGAGGAAGGCGCAAACGCAGGATACAGAATTCAGGAAACAGAATACAGAAGACTGAGGACAATGCGGATACAAGAACATACTCCGGTGCATCTGACCTACTGCCTGAACATCCATCCCGGCGAGACGTGGGCGGAGAATCTGACGGCGATTCGGGACTACGCCACGGCGGTCAAGGCGCGCGTCGCGCCGGACCGGCCGTTCGGGCTGGGCCTGCGCCTCAGCCGCGCGGCGGCGGAAACGCTGCGCGCGCCGGCGGAGCGGCGGCGGCTGCGCGAGGAGCTGGCGGAGCGCGGCCTGTATGCCTTCACCATCAACGGCTTTCCGTACGGCCGTTTTCACGGCGCGCGCGTGAAGGAGCAGGTGTACGCGCCGGACTGGCGCACCGCCGAGCGGCTCGAGTACACCTGCCTGCTGGCCGACATCCTCGCCGATTTACTGCCGGACGGCGTCAGCGGCAGCATCAGCACGCTGCCCGGCTCGTTCAAGCCGTGGATCCAAAACACGGCAGACGTGCAGTCCATGGCCCGGCAGCTCGCCGCCGGCGCGAAGTACCTGGCCGGATTGCGCGAGCAAACCGGGCGCGAGGTGCATGTCGGCCTGGAGCCGGAGCCGTTTTGTTGGCTGGAAGCGACGGACGAGGTCATCCGGTTTTTCGAGGGCCCGCTCGCGGCCGCATGCGCCGGGGCGGCGGAGCACGAGCAGGTGCGGCGGCACCTGGGCGTCTGCCTCGATACCTGTCACGCAGCGTTGCAGTTCGAGTCGCCGCTTGCCGCTTTGCGGCGCTACGGCGCCGCCGGCCTGCGCGTGTCCAAGATCCAACTCAGCGCGGCGCTGGAGGTGGCCGTGGAGCGCGGGGCAAGGATGTCCCGCCCACCAGAGGAGCAAGAACGCGGGACCGGGAGGTCCTGCCCACAAGAACTGGCGCAGGCGCTGGCGGCTTTTTGCGAGCCGGTCTATCTGCATCAGACCCGGGCCCGGCTGGCGGACGGCGGGCAACTGGCGTGGACCGATTTGCCGGAGGCGTTGCCAGCGCTGGCGCAGCGCGGCGACGTGGAGCGGGTGCGGGTGCATTACCACGTGCCGCTGTTCTGGACGGGCGGCGCGCCGCTACGCTCGACGGCGCCGGAGCTGACCGCGGAATTTTTCCGCGCGGCCTGCGCGGCGACGGAGCACCTGGAAATCGAGACCTATACCTTTGACGTGCTGCCGGCGGAACTGCGCGCCGGCGGCGTGGTGGACAGCGTCGCGTGCGAGTTCGACTGGGTGCGGCACCGCCTCGCCGCGGCGCGGGAATTAAAACTTAACAGAGCAGATTAACTACGAAACACGCGAAATACACGAAAGGGAATTCCTGCAACCCAACGGGTTAATGGAGTTCTTGTGCCCAACAGACCTCTCATCCAGTTGCTGAAAGCCGGGCGAATAATGCGCTTGTCCCGTCGGATGGATCAGTATTGTTTTTCGCGCTTTTCGCGTGTTTCGTAGTGACGTCAACCGCTTCTCTTCAGGAGCGG
>CAIQIC010000210.1 GCA_903871765.1 uncultured Lentisphaerota bacterium | reverse complement strand
AAGCTGCCGAACTGGTCGGCCGGTTTCCGCGACGATTTCAAGAAATACCGCGGCTATGATCCCCTGCCATACCTGCCGGCGCTGGCGGGCTGGGAACTGGGCACTGCCGGGTTCACCGACCGTTTCCTCTACGATTACCGCAGGACCGTGGCCGATTGCGTGGCCGAGCATTATTTCGGCCGTCTCAACACGCTGGCGGAAGCCAAGGGTATCATCCAGCAGAGCGAGGCCGGCGGCCCGTGCTGTCCGAAGGTGATGTCGCTGGACTGCCTCAAGAATCTGGGACGCACCGCCATTCCCATGGGTGAATTCTGGCAGTGTGGGAATTGGACAGAAGATAGGCAGAACAAGGTCGGCAAGCAGACCGCATCGGCGGGTCACCTCTATGGCAAGCCCATCGTCGCCGCCGAGGCGTTCTCCTCCCTGGAAAACTTCCACTGGATGGATTATCCCGCCTCGCTCAAGCCTACCGCCGACCGGGCCTTCTGCGAGGGATTCAACAGTTTCTTCATCTTCTCCAGCGCCACGCGCAGCGATGAAGGATACCCCGGCGAGGAATTCTGCTCCGGGACCTATTTCAACCGCAAGGTCACCTGGTGGCGCGAGGCGCGCTGCTTCAATGATTACATCGCGCGTTGCAGCCACTTGCTGCGCCAGGGCTTGTTCATCGCCGATGTGCTGTTCTACAACGGCGACCAGTGCCCCAATTTCGTGCCGCCCAAGCATATCGATCCGTCGCTCGGTCCCGGCTACGATTACGATGCCTGTAATTCGGAGATCATCCTTACGCGGCTGGACGTTAAGAACGGGAAGATCGTGCTGCCGGACGGCATGAGCTACCGGATGCTGGTTCTGCCTGACAGCACGAACATGACGGTTGAGGTGCTGCGCAAACTCAAGAAGCTGGTGGGCGATGGCATGACGCTGGTTGGGCCCAAGCCCGTGGCGGCGCCAGGGTTGACGGACTATCCCCGCTGTGATGAGGATGTGAAGGCGCTGGCCGCGGAATTATGGGCCGATTGCGATGGCCAGACGGGGAAGGAACACGCCTTTGGGAAAGGGCGTGTGGTGTGGGGGATAACGCCGAGGGAGCTGCTTGCAAAGGCGGGAGTAAAGCCTGATTTCAGTTATGCAGGTGGGAAGCCGGATACTTTCGTGGACTGGATTCACCGCAGCGACAAAGGTACCGAGATCTATCTTGTTGCCAACCGGTTGAACCGCGCTGAGAAAGCTAATTTCACCTTCCGAGCAAGCGGCACGCGGCCTGAATTGTGGGATCCGGTGACCGGTCAGGTACGCGAATTAAAGGAGTACAAAGCAACGGAAGATGGAATGACGGAAGTACCGTTGAAACTCCAGCCGTACGAAAGCGTGTTTGTTGTTTTCGGGAGAAAGGGTGCATTGGCCAAGCTATTTGGAGGTTCAGAGGCCAAGGGATCGGGTAAGAATTTCCCGGAGTTGAAGACGGTGCAGGAGATCACGGGGGCGTGGCAGGTGTCGTTCGACCCGAAGTGGGGTGGACCTGGCCAGGTTAATTTCGAGAAGCTCGATGATTGGATCAAGCGGCCCGAGGAAGGGATCAAACTCTACTCAGGCACAGCGACGTACCGCAAAGTCTTCGACTTTGCAGGAGAAGTCAGAAGTCAGAAATCAGAAGTCAGTAGAAGTAAATCTGACCTCCGACCTCTGATCTCTGACCTCTCATCTCCACTATTCCTTGACCTTGGCTCCGTGAAGTACATCGCGCGGGTGAAGCTCAACGGTAAGGATCTGGGTGCCGTCTGGACGGCGCCGTGGCGCGTGGAGATCACCGGCGCGGTGAAGACCAGGGCCAATGAATTGGAGATCGACGTGATCAACCTGTGGCCGAACCGCCGTATCGGGGACGCCTCGTTGCCGGAGGAGAAGCGCTACACCCACAGCAATATCGCATTCAGCCCGATTAATCCCGCAAATCCTCCTGATAGATCCGGTCTGTTCCCGTCCGGCCTGCTGGGGCCCGTGATGATCCAGTCGGTTGCCGCCGAAGGAGCAAAATGAATAAGATGATCATGACGATCATGTGCATCGCAGCAGTAATCACTCCGCTTGCGAGTGCCGTGACGCCGGTGCCGGAAAAGGTTTCCTGTGCCATTACTGACCGGCAGGATTTCCAGCCGCCCGATCACCTGCATCTGACCGGCTGGCTCGGCTCACGGATTGATGCCAACGAGAAGAACCGGCTGGTGAAAATGGATCCGGCCCGCCTGCTGGTCTGTTATCGCAACCGGCCATATTGGCAGTCGTATGATGGCGAGCATGTCGGCAAATGGTTGCATGCGGCCACGCTGGCCTGGGTCAACACCGGCGATCCTGAACTGCGGCAGAAGCTTGATTTCACCGCCACTGAACTGGTCAAGTGCCAGCTCGCCGATGGCTACCTGGGGACTTACTCCAACGACCATCGCTGGACCGAATGGGATGTCTGGGCGCACAAGTACAACCTGATCGGCCTGGTAACTTACGTTCGTTACACCGGTAACATGGATCTGCTGCCTGCCTGCCGGAAGCTGGCCGATCTGCTCTGCCATACATTTGGTGACGAACCGGGCAAACGCGACATCATCCCCGCTGGCGAACATATCGGGATGGCTCCGGGCAGCGTGCTGGAGCCCATGGTACTGCTCTATCGCTTGACAGGCGAACAACACTACCTGGACTTTTCAAAATATCTGATGCGGGCGTTTGAACAGCCGAACGGACCGAAGATCGTCTCGCGGCTGCTGGAACTGAAGCGGGTGGACAAGGTCGGCGACGCCAAAGCCTACGAGATGCTCTCCTGTCTCAACGGCATCCTGGAGCTGTATCGCACCACGGGTGGCGCCAACCTGCTGGAGGCCTGTCGCAATGCCTGGCAGGACATCGTCGATAAAAAACTCTACATCACCGGGACCACAAGTTACGGTGAGTT